>NZ_JBSWWT010000016.1:0-113460 GCF_056160225.1 Microbulbifer sp. ABF4_143 | reverse complement strand
GCGGGGGGGGGGGGAGAGGGAACGTTTGGGGGCTTTTGGGCGGGGGGCCCCCCCCCCCCAAGCCTCCAGGGATGGATGCGCGGCGTGTCCCGCAAAGCGCCACCGGTAGCAGGGCCGCCACCTCCCCTTGATTACTGAAAAGAGGAAGGGGCTTCTCACATAAGGAGATTATTCATGGCCAATGTACTGATTATCGGCGCCGGCGGCGTCGGCCAGGTGGTGGCGCACAAGTGCGCCCAGGTGGAAGAGGTGTTCGAGAATATCACCCTCGCCAGCCGCACCAAGAGCAAGTGCGACAAGATCGCCGAGATGCTGCCGCGCAAGATCGACACCGCCGAGGTGGACGCGGACAATGTGCCGCAGTTGGTGAAGCTGATCGAGAAGGTCAAGCCGGACATGGTCATCAACGTGGCCCTGCCGTACCAGGACCTGCACATTATGGACGCCTGCCTGGAAACCGGCGTGCACTACCTGGACACTGCCAACTACGAGCCGCCGGAAGAGGCCAAGTTCGAGTACAAGTGGCAGTGGGCCTACCAGGACAAGTTCGAGAAGGCCGGCCTGATGGCACTGCTCGGCAGCGGTTTCGATCCGGGTGTGACCAGCGTCTTCACCGCCTATGCGAAGAAGCATCACTTCGACCGCATCAAGACGCTGGACATCATCGACTGCAACGCCGGTGACCACGGCCTGCCGTTCGCGACCAACTTCAACCCGGAGATCAATATCCGCGAGATCACCGCCAACGGCCGCTACTGGGAAAACGGCGAGTGGGTCACCACCAAGCCGATGGAGGAGAAGCGCGTGTTCAGCTTCCCCGAGGGTATCGGCGAGAAGGACATCTACCTGCTCTACCACGAGGAGCTGGAATCCCTGTCGAAGCACTTCCCGGAAATCGAGCGCGCGCGCTTCTGGATGACCTTCGGTGCCAGCTACCTGAAACACCTGGAGGTGCTGCAGAACGTCGGCATGACCAGCATCGAGCCGATCGAATTCCAGGGCCAGCAGATAGTGCCGATCCAGTTCCTGAAGGCGCTGCTGCCGGATCCGGCCAGCCTCGGCCCGCTGACCAAGGGCAAGACCTGTATCGGCAATATCATCCGCGGTATCCCCAAAGAGAAAACCGGAGACGGCCAGGAAAAGATCTACTACATCTACAACATCTGCGACCACCAGGAGGCCTACAAGGAGGTGCAGTCCCAGGCCATCTCCTACACTACCGGCGTGCCGGCGATGATCGGCGCCAAGATGATGCTGGAAGGCAAGTGGATGAAGCCGGGCGTCTGGAACCTGGAGCAGCTGGATCCGGATCCGTTTATGCACGACCTGAACCAGTACGGCCTGCCGTGGCAGGAAACCTGGCTGGATAAGCCGTTCCAATAATTTTTGGGCTTGGCCCTGTTGTGCGCCTCGATCGGCGCCTGGGCGGGCCTGCTGCCGGGATTCGTTTGCGGGACACGCCGTGAATGCGTCCATGTAGGCTTGTCTGCGAGGTCCCTCTCGCAGACAGTCCCGCAAACGAATCCCGGCATCAGGCCCTTCGCATCTGACGTTTACGATACTGGCAGCTTTCTATGGACCTGACTCCGCGAATCGACTATTTCGGCAACTTCGATCCGACCCGCGTACCCTCCCCCTGCTTCGTCGTCGACGAGCGGGCGCTACGCGACAACCTCGAGGTGCTGGCCGACGTGCAGAAGCGCAGCGGCGCCAAGATTCTGGCCGCGCTGAAGGCATTCTCTATGTGGAGCACCGGCCCGATAGTCGCCGAGTATCTATCCGGCACCTGTGCCTCCGGCCTCTATGAAGCCAGACTCGGCTTCGAGGAGTATGGCGGAAAGGAGCTCGGCAAAGAGGTGCATGTGTTCAGCGCCGGCTACAAGGAGGAGGAGCTGCGGGAGATACTCGGGTTCGCCCACCATGTGATCTTCAACTCCTTCTCCCAGTGGAAGCGCTACAAGGACCTGTGCCTCGAGGCGCAGAAGCAGAGACCGGAGCTGCGCTTCGGCCTGCGCATCAATCCCGAGCACTCCGAGGGCCATACGGAACTCTACGATCCCTGCGCCCCCTGCTCGCGCCTCGGCATAGTGCGCTCGCTGTTCGACGGCGAGGACCTGGACGGCATCAGCGGCCTGCACTTCCACACGCTGTGCGAGCAGGATTTCAAACCGCTCGAGCGCACCATCGCCGCGGTGGAGGAAAAGTTCGGCCATCTGCTGCCGCAGATGGAGTGGATCAATTTCGGCGGCGGCCACCATATCACCCGCTGTGATTACCAGATAGACGAGCTGGTGGACGCGGTGCGCGCCTTCTCCGACAGGCACAAGGTGCAGATCTACCTGGAGCCCGGCGAGGCGATCTCGCTGTTCGCCGGCATTCTGGTGGCCGAGGTGGTGGACATCACCTGGAACGGCCAGAAGCAGGCGATACTCGATGCGTCGGCCACCTGCCATATGCCGGACGTGCTGGAGATGCCCTACCGCCCGGAAATCACCGGCGCCGCCCGCCCCGGCGAGCTGCCCCACGACTACCGCCTCGGCGGCCAGAGCTGCCTGGCCGGGGACAGCATCGGCGAGTACAGCTTTAACGACCCGCTCAAGGTCGGCGACCGGCTGGTGTTCGAGGAGATGGCCTACTACACCATGGTCAAGACCAACACCTTCAACGGCATACCGCTGCCGGCGATTGCGCTGTGGAACTCCAAGACCGACGAGCTGAAAATCGTGAAAGAGTTCGGCTACGAGGACTTCAAGAACCGCCTCTCCGGCCGGGACTGGAAAACGCTCGAGCGCACTTCCGGCGACGAAGACGGCGGCTGCGCCTAACCCCTGATGACTTTGGATTGCGGTAGGAGCGGCCCATGGCCGCGATCGGGCTCGCGGGCTCCCCGGACATCGATCGCGGCCATGGGCCGCTCCTACAAGCAAAGGACGAGAACCATGCTCTCAGAAAACGACTACCCGATCTTCCTCGGCTCCGAAATCCAGAAGCCGAAACCGGAAGACGCCCTCTTCCATATAATCCCGATCCCGTACGAGGAGACCGTCTCCTACGGCGGCGGCACCGGCAAGGGGCCGGCGGCGATACTGGAGGCCTCCTGGCAGCTGGAGACCTACGACAACTTCTCCTACCCGTGCGAGCTGGGCATCTACACCCGCAGCCCGGTCAACGTGTCCGGCGCGCCCGAGCAGGTCATGGACAATATCGCCGCGGCCACCCGCGAGGTGCTGGAACTGGGCAAGATGCCGGTGGGAATCGGCGGCGAGCACTCGGTGACCTGGGGCGTGATCAAGGGCTATCTGGACGCGGGTATCGAGGACTTCGGCGTGGTGCAGATAGACGCCCACGCGGACCTGCGCGACCGCTACGAGGGCCAGAAGCACAGCCACGCCAGCGTGATGCGCTTGGTGGTGGAGGCGGGTATACCGCTGTTCCAGCTGGGTATCCGCGCCTACTGTGAGGAGGAGATGGGCGCGCGGGAGAAATACGGCGTCCGCTACCTGGACGCGCACCAGCTGGTGCCCACCAACGTGCAGGAATTCGAACTGCCGCAGGACTTCCCGAAGAAGGTGTTCTTCACGCTGGATATCGACGGTCTGGACCCGTCGGTCTTCCCCTCCACCGGCACCCCGGTGCCCGGCGGCCTCGGCTGGTACCAGACGCTGAACCTGTTCGAGTCGGTGGCGAAGCAGCGCGAGATTATCGGCTTCGACCTGCTCGAATTCGCGCCCATCGAGGGCTTCCACGCCTACGACTTCGCCGCCGCGCAGCTGCTGTACAAGCTGATGGGCATAGTGCAACGCACCAGAAGGGTTTAGTGCAACGCACCAGAAGGGGTTAGTGCCGCGCCGCCGAGGCGGCGCCGGCCGCCGCTAGACAACCCGCTCCAGTACATCGGTGGCCCTGTGGGTCGCCGATACCCCGTCGATCAGTATCACATCGCCGTCGCTGTTGCGCCTGCGCAGCGGCAGTATCTCCCGGTAGGCCGCCGACTGATACCAGTCCCGGGCGCCGTCCAGGTCGGGGAACTCGATGATGATCAGGTCGCCGCCCCAGTTGCCCTCCAGGGATTCAAACGGCCCCCCGTGCACCAGGAAGCGCCCGCGATAGGGCGCCAGTGTGGCATCGATCTTGCGCAGGTACTCGACGATATCCTCTCCCACATCCACATTGTGCAGATGTCCTATGGCGTAAGCGGGCATGGTGCCTCCCTGTTTCAGCCTGTTTACCGGATGAACAGGGGCAAGTTACGCGCGTGAAATCCCCGCGTCGATTACCGCTGCGGTAAGTGCCGGCCCTTTTACGTCGGAACGGCGGCGGAATCCACCCCAAGTAGGGAGCGCAGCAGGTCTGCGGTGGCGGCATCGGCCGGGAAAAACGCCTCTATCGCCAGTTCGGACAGGGTCACATCCACCGGCGTGCCGAACACCGTGGTGGTGCTGATCAGGGACAGGGTGCCGCTGTCGGTGGCCAGCCGCAGGGGCACGACAATATCGGGCTCGGAATCGGGCAATTCCGCAACCCCGGGCTGCGGCAGCTCCTCCAGCTCCCGCAACAGTGCCGCCAGCAGCGGGTCGGCACTGCTATCCCGCTGCTGACGCAGGCGCGACAGCAGGTGCGCGCGCCACTGGGACAGGTTCTCGATCCTGGGCGCCAGGCCCCGCGGGTGCAGGCTGAGGCGCAGCACATTGACCGGGGGCCGCAACAGCTCCGGCGCCACGCCGGCCAGCAGTGCCCCCAGCGCGCGGTTGGCGCTTACCAGGTTCCAGTGCCGGTCCACGGCCAGGGCCGGGTAGGGTTCGTGACCGGCCAGCACCTGTCCCACCGCGCGGCGCGCGGCGGCCAGCGCCGTGTCGTCCAGGGGCCGCTCCGGATAGGCCGGCGCATAGCCGGCGGCGAGCAGGAAGCGGTTGCGCTCCCGCAGTGGCACCCCCAGGTGCTCACACAGGTGCAGCAACATGTCGCGGCTCGGCCTGGCGCGCCCAGTTTCGACAAAACACAGGTGTTTGGCCGAGATATCGGCCTCACAGGCCAATGCCAGCTGGCTCAGGCGTCGGCGCTGGCGCCAGTGGCGCACCAGGTTCCCGACCGATGGGTTTTCCTTTTCCATTGACGCAAGATAGCGCCGCTGTCGGCAGCCGTCCATCAGTGGGGGCCGCGGGCTGTTCCCGCCGCGAATTTCACACTTCTTAACGTCCAGGCGTGGCGGAGGGCAGAGCACAGGGGTTAAAATTTAACCTATGTAAGCAATCACTTCGCCGGAGAGACTGTGAAGACGCTAAAAACGCTGATCGGAGCCATCGCCCTGCTGGCCCTGGCGGCATTCGCCTTCAGCCCGCCGGCCGACGCGGCGCCGCGCGGCTACGAGCGCGGCGGGCACGGCTACCACCGCCCCTACAAACCCTACAGACACTGGCACCATCACCACGGGCCCCGCCGCTGGGGGCCGCGTATTTCCGTCGGTTTTGTGGCGCCGATACTGCCCGCCGGCTATATAAGCCTGGCCGTCGGCGGCCACCCCTACTATTACCACGGCGGCTACTTCTACCGCCCGGCGCCGTCGGGCTATGTGGTGGTCACCGCGCCGCTGGGCGCGTCGGTAGTGTCGCTGCCGGCCAGCGCGGTGCGGATCGAGATAGGTGGCGCCGTCTACTACCAGTACGCGAACGCCTACTATCAGTGGCATCCCGCCAGCCGCGCCTATGTCGTGGTGCCGCCGCCGGCAGGCGTCGCGGCGCCGTCGCCCTCCCCCGCCGGTCCCTCCGGCTATGCGCCGGGCCAGGTGGTGGAGACGCTGCCGCCGGGCTATACGGCGGAAGTGATCAACGGGGTGCAGTACTACCGTTACGGCAGCGACTACTTTATGCCGACCCAGCGGGACGGGCGCGAGGTCTACGTGGTCGTCAGGCTGTAACCGGTCAGCCCGTGAAAACGGGCAAACTGACTCAGGGCGCGGTTGAAACTCGCCTCCAGCGCGGAGCCGGGTTTTCCCTGCCAGTGCAGCGCCTCGATGCGCAACAGACCCGCCGCCCGGTCCGCTTTCAGGTCCACGACACCGGCGAAGCTGTCGCCGTACAGAATCGGCAGGCAGAAATAACCGAAGCGGCGCTTCGGCGCCGGCAGGTAGCACTCCAGCTGATAGTCGAAATCGAACAGGCGCTTTAGCCGTTTGCGCTGCAATACCAGCGGGTCGAAGGGGGAAAGCAGCCGCACCCGGCGCGGCGGCCTGACCGGACCGACCTGCCCGCCCTCGGCCAATAACAGTTCCCTGCCCTGCACCAGCAATTCGCCGCTTTTCAGCATCTTTTCCACCGCGTTTTCGATCAGCGGCCTGTCGTGCCTGCGCAGATAGGCGATCTCCTCGGTGCGGCCGATACCCTGGCAGCGCAGGAAAGTGCGCACCAGGTGGCGGCCGTAGTCCAGGTCACTGGCCCTGGCCGTCTGCACATGGGCGGGCAGCAGCCGCTCCGGCAGATCGAAGACTTTCTGGAAGCCGTCGCGGTGGCTGACCATCAGCTCGCCCTCGTGGAACAGCTGCTCCAGCGCCTTCTTCTCGTCGGCCCAGGCCCACCAGCCGCCCCTGGCTCTGACGAAATCGCTGGCCTTGAGCGGGCCCTCGGCGCGCACCCGATCCAGTACATAGCGGCACAATTTGGCGTTCTTCTCAAACCAGTGCCGCTGGCCCTCGCGGATGCGGTCCATGCGCACGCGGGCGAAGCGGTAGTGCGCCATCGGCAGATAGGCGGCGGCGTGGGACCAGTACTCGAAGATCTCGCGGCGCTGCTCCGCCTGCGCCAGTTGCTGTTCGCGGTAGCGCGGCAGGCGGTTGTAGAGCTGGTGGTGGTGGGCGCGGGCGATGCGCTGGATGGCATCCAGCTGCAGCGCGCCCAGGTGGCGGATCAGGGACACCAGGTCGCCGGGCCAGGGGTTGTGGATATACTGGCGCTCGATAACCAGTGCGCGGATGGATTTATTCGACAGCAATACAGCCTCCTGGGGGGGGCGAACGACCGCCACGGGTGGCGGCAACGCGGATTTTACAGGAACAGAAATCTGTCTTGCGTTCGCCCTTGGTGGCCATTGGTACCAGCTCCGATGCGAAGGCCCTGATGCCGGTGGCTGTTTGCGGGACTGTCTGCGAGAGGGACCTCGCGGACAAGCCTACAGGGATGTATTCACGGCGCGCCCCGCAAGAGCCGCCACATAATCACCTACAGGGCTCCAGCCGCGAGGGCTCTCAAGCTAAGGGCGAACACGCGGTTCCTTCCGGCCACTGCAGGTATTCGCGGCGCCTTCGGCCCCTACGGATCGGAGGTCGAGGCGATTAGTCGCCCTGGTAATACTCCGGCGCCAGGTTGTCGAAGCGGGTGTACTTGCCGACGAAGGCGGCGCGGCAGGTGCCGATTTCGCCGTTGCGCTGCTTGCCGATAATCAGTTCGGCCATGCCCTTGTCCGGGCTGTCCTCGTTGTAGTACTCGTCGCGGTAGATAAACAGGATCACGTCGGCGTCCTGCTCGATGGCGCCGGATTCCCGCAGGTCCGAGTTCATCGGCCGCTTGTTCGGGCGCTGCTCCACGCCGCGGTTCAGCTGCGACAGGGCGATCACCGGGCAGTTGTACTCCTTCGCCAGGGCCTTCAGGGAGCGGGAGATCTCGGAGATCTCCTGGGTGCGGCCCTCGGTGCTGCCCTTGACCTGCATCAGCTGCAGGTAGTCCACCATGATCATGGCCGGCATGCTCTTCGCCTCGGCCTCCTCGCGGGTCAGCTTTGGGTTCTCGCGCATCAGTTTGTTGGTGTGATCGCGCACCGTGCGCTTGACCCGCGCCCGCACCTCGCTCGGGCTGAGCGCCGGGGTGTCGTCGATATACAGCGCCTTGCCCTTCATCTTCTGCACCGCGCTGGACAGCTTCGGCCAGTCCTCCTCCTGCAGCTTGCCGTTGCGGATACGGCCCTGGTCGATGCGGCCGATGGAGGACAGCATCCGCATGACCAGGCTGTCGGCGGGCATCTCCATGCTGAAGATCAGGGTCGGCCTGTCCTGGCTCAACATGGCGCTCTCGATAAAGTTCAGCGCCAGCGCCGTCTTGCCCATGGACGGGCGCGCGGCGAGGATGATCAGTTCCCCCGGCTGCCAGCCGGAGGTGCGCTGATCCAGCTCGGTCAGGCCGGTGCTGAGGCCGGTGATATCCCCTTCGCTCTTGAACAGCTCGTCGATACGCTCGACCGTCTGCTTCAGCAGCGCGTCGACGCCGACGAAGCCGCCCTCCTTCGCGCGCCCCTCGGCGATCTCCGCCACGCGGCGCTCGGCCATCTGCAGCAGGTCGGCGGAGGCCAGGCCGCCGGGGTTGAAGCTGGTGCGGCTGATCTCGCCGGCGGCGGCGATCAGCTGGCGCAGCATGGAGCGCTCACGCACTATCTTGGCGTAGGCGACGATATTGGCCGCGGACGGGGTGTTCTCGGCCAGTTCGGCCAGGTAGGCGGCGCCGCCCACTTCCGCGAGCAGGTCGCGGCTGGCCAGGGCTTCGGCCAGGGTGACGATATCCAGCGGCTGCTCGCCATCGGTCAGCTCGCGCATCACCGCGAAGATCTTGCGGTGGCTGGCGACGAAGAAATCCGCCTCGCCCAGCTGCTCGGCGACGGCGTCGATGCGGCCCGGGTCCAGCATCAGGCCGCCCAGTACCGACTGCTCCGCCTCCACCGAGTGCGGCAGCGGCGAAGTCTCTTCGGTGGACACTTCTTGTTCGGGAACGGCGTAGTCGTCGATCATAGGGATTTACTGGATACGGAAACGAATCGGGCGCTGAACCCGACAGGGGATTCAGCGCCCGATTGTAGCGCGACTTGCGCCGCTGTAGGAGCGGCCCATGGCCGCGATCACACCTTCCAGATACTCAGGAACCCGGTCTCGGCCATGGGCCGCTCCTACAAGGAGGGGAAAGCGCAGCGGCGCGCTTATTCCGCCTCGATCACTACCTTGACGGTGGCGATCACGTCGGAGTGCAGCTGTACGTCGACGTCGTACTCGCCCACTTCGCGCAGCGCACCCTGGGGCAGCTTCACCTCGGCCTTGGCCACTTCGACACCGGCGGCGGTGATTGCCTCGGCGATGTCGCGGGTGCCGATGGAGCCGAACAGCTTGCCTTCGTCGCCGGCATTCGCGGCGATGGTCACGGACAGGTCGGCCAGCTTGGCGGCGCGGCCTTCGGCTTCGCTCAGCTTGGCGGCTGCGGCGGCTTCCAGTTCGGCGCGCTTGGCTTCGAACTCGGCGATATTGGCTTCAGTCGCCGGAACCGCCTTGCCTGTCGGCAGCAGGAAGTTGCGGCCAAAACCGGCTTTGACTTCAACGCGGTCGCCCACGTTGCCCAGTTTGCCTACTTTATCGAGCAGAATAACTTCCATCTCGGTTTCCTCAATTTCAGTTTTTGTGCGGACCCGCCTGCCGGTGTCGGCTATTTAGCAGAGCGCCCGCGAATATCTATCCAGCTATCTATCAGCGCCAGGCCGCACAGGAAGCCGGCCAGCGGCAGGGCCGCGATCACCAGCATCACATACAGCGCCACCAGCGGCCCGCGCCCCCACCCCCTGTCAGCCACCTGCCAGTGAATCAGGGCGATACCGGCGACCACCATCGGGAAGGCCGCCACAGCCCCCCAGAACACATAGTCCTGGGTCAGCAGACTGTACACCCACACCAGCATGCCGGCCGCCGCCAGCGGCAGCGGCATACGCAGCCGGTGGAACTCCTGGCGGAAACCGCCGGGGTTGTACAGCAGCGCCTGCCAGTGGCGCCCCAGCACCAGGGCCAGGGTCGCGGTGATGGCCGAAACCCAGCTCAGGTATCCGGTGGCGAGAGACTCACTGCCGAATATCTGCTGCAGCTGTTCCGCCTGGTCGCCGCCGGATTCCCGCGCCGCCTGCAGCAGACTCTGCAACAGGCCGCCGCTGAAATGGGCGGTGAGCAGTATGCCCAGCGCCGCCACCGCGGTCAGCGCAACCAGGGCCGCGGCCCAGGAGCGGCTGCTGCGCAGCGTCAGCGCGCCGCAAAAAACCGCGGCGAAGTGACTGGCCGCGAGACCGGTCATCAGCGGCGACATATAGCCGCTCACACCCGCGGCAATCACCGGCAGCAGCGCCCAGGCCAGAACCATCAGGCCGTCGCTGCCACCGCGGCGCAGGCTCACCAGAGCCAGCGCCGCCGGGCTGATCAGCGGTATGCCCACCATGGTGATGAGCACCGCGCGCACGCGCCCGCGCATGATGAATTCGGCCAGGGCGCGCACTTCTAGATAGCTTCTCTTGTAAAACGTCTAAGCACTAAAACCCAGGTTTCCGGGCTTAGGCTTCGTGGCTGTCCGTGTACGGCAGCAGGGCCAGGTAACGGGCGCGCTTGACCGCGGTGGCCAGTTGGCGCTGATACTTGGCTTTGGTGCCGGTAATGCGGCTCGGAACGATCTTGCCGGTCTCGGAGATGTAGGCCTTCAGGGTATCGAGATCCTTGTAGTCGATACGCTTGACGCCTTCAGCGGTGAAACGGCAGAACTTGCGACGACGGAAAAAACGTGCCATCTGATAATCCCCTTACTCTTCGCTTTCGGCGTTATCGGAAGATTGCTCTTCCGCTTCGGAGGAAGACTTGCCTTCCTCGGCGCGCTCGCGACGCTCGGAACGCTCTGCGCGGGCGGCCTTGCGCTCGCGGCTCTCTTTCTCCGCCTTCATGATCGGGCTCTCTTCGGTGATGGCCTCGTCTTCGCGGATCACCAGGTTGCGCAGTACGGCGTCGTTGTAGCGGAAGTTGGTGGTCAGCTCTTCCAGAGCCTCTTCCGTGCACTCGACGTTCATCAGCACATAGTGGGCTTTGTGGATCTTGTTGATCGGGTAAGCCAGGCGGCGGCGGCCCCAGTCTTCCAGGCGGTGAACCTGACCACCGCTCTCCTTGATGGAAGCGGTGTAGCGCTCCACCATGCCGGGCACCTGCTCGCTCTGATCCGGGTGGACCAGGAATACAATTTCGTAATGACGCATTTTCGCTCCTTACGGGTTAAACAGCCTCCCGGGCAATCCGGTGAGGCAAGGAGTACAACGGGCCCGGATACACTGGGCCCATTGCGGGCGGCGTATTCTAGGGGGTTGGCGTACTGGTTGCAAGTTGATCAATCCCCGGCGCGCGCGCCGGCTTCGGCCGAGGCGCGGCGCGGGGGCTTGTGGCCGGCTGGGCTCGGGCTTAGAAGGTGTAGCGAAGGCCCAGGCTCGCCTCGGTCTTGTCGTGGGTATAGAGATCGAAGCTCTCTTCGTTATCGGTCAGTGCGACTTTTCCGGCCAGTTGCAGCCTCGGCGAGAGATTGTATTGCGACTGCAACCAGGATCTGAGTCTGTCGGCCTCGCGGACCGCCCGCTTCACGGTGCCGTCGCTGTCCGTCAGGCTGTTGACGCCGTCGTACTCGCTGCTGCGGTACTCCACACCGGCGGAAAGCACCCAGTTGTCACGCAGCGGCCATTCCAGCTCCAGGGCCGTGCTGTGCCGGGTCGGCGAATAGCTGTAGAAGGCACCGCCCTCCCCCTCGAGATCTGCCCGGTCGTTCAGCTCCAGCCGGTAGAGCGCATTGGCCGTCACCGGGCCCAGCGGGCGCTGCAGTTTTGCCTCGAAACGGTGGCGCCAGCCATCCAGGTGGGCGTAGTCGCTGCCACCGCTGTAGTGGGCGGGCAGATAGGCGAGGCTCAGTCTGGACCCGGAAAAGGTCCGCTGTACGCGCCCGATCAGCCGGGTGCCGCGGGTGAGCTGCTCGCCGTCGAGGAATGTGGAGTCGGCGGCAATACCCAGCTCCGCCCGCCATCCCTTCCAGTTCAAATCGCGGGACAGGCCGAGGCTGTAGCTGCTCACATCCAGCGAGTGGTACTCGGAGTGGCCGCGGCTGAAGGCGGAGGCCTGCAGTCTCCAGCCGTCGGCGGCGGTGCCCTGCAAGCGGTACTGCCCCCAGGCGAACAGCTCTGTGTAGCTGTCTTCGGCGAGCGTTGAATCCTGCACCAGCTCATCCTGCAGGGCGAAGACATTGTCGTCATAGCCGGCGGAGGCGCTGGCGATGGCCAGCCACCGCCGGGCGGCGGGCGCCGGGGCACGCGGCTCTGCCGGCGCCAGCGCGGCCAGGCGCCTGCTGGAGAGGGCGCGCAGTTTTTCCGACTTGGCACTCGCCTCCACCCGGGTGTAATGGCGGACGGCGCGGGACCTGTCCCCCTGTTTTTCCGCAACCAGGCCCAGTTGGAAGCGCGCCAGGTCCCGCCACTCTGGGGCGTCCAGCAGCTGCCGGAAATGGCGGCCGGCCTCGCGGTAATTGCCCAGTTTGAAATGGGTAACGCCGATATTGTAAGTCAGCTTCGAGCCGCCGCCTCCCCGCTGCTGCTGCCGCTCGAACAGCGCCAGGGCGCTCTGGTATTCCCCGCGCTTGAACGCCGCAGTGCCCTGGGCAAAGTAATCCTGCGCCTGCGCGATCGATGCAGCGGTCACCAGCCCCGCGATGGCCGCTGCCATTATTGCTCTTATCCGCATCGTGATATATCCGTCATTCTTAACGCAAAAAACGGCCGGGCATTGCTGCCCGACCTTCAACGCGTCGCAATAGTGTTGTTAATGGCCGACTCAGCTTCCGGGGGTATCCGGAATATTGTCGGTCGCTTCGTCGATCACAGAATCCAGGTCGATCGGCAACCGGTCTTTGATGTCATCTGGAATATTGTCCAGCACGTCTTCGGGGATATTGTCCGCCGCGCCGCCGGACAGGGCATTCTTCAGAGCCTCCTCCGCGGCCTCGCTGGCATTGTTGGCCGCCTCCTGCACGGCCTCCCGGGCACTTTTCACCGCCTCTTTTGCCTGGTCCGCGGCCTGAGCTGCCGCACCTTCGGCCGCGGCCTCCATCTCCCCGGCCTTCTCGAGTTCCTCTTGCACCTTGCTCTCGCTGCGCTGACGCGCCGCGTTGGCCGTCGCCAGACCGAAGGCCACGGCCTCTTTCGCTGCGTCACCGGCCTCTCGCGGCAGCTCGATCACGTTGATCACATCCGCTACATCGCCGTCGGCTTCCACCACCGTTATCGTCACATCCAGGTCGTCACCGCTCTCGTCATCGGCAAACACCGGGGCGCTTATCAGCGCGGAGAAGAACAGTGCCACCGGGGGCAGTTTCTTGAACGCCTTCACTTTTAGCCTCACATCTTTATTCTGGGGAAGTTTAAATCAGTGGTGTCGAGTCGGCCGCAGCCGCTTCGGAATCCCGCAGCTTTACCGGCACCCTGAACTCCTTGCGCGCACCGCGGTGCTCTATCTGGATCAGGATCTCTGTTTCGCCCACAACCTGCCGCGGGCGCAGCGGCAGGGTGAGCCGGTTGGAGCCGGCACTCAGGTCCGCCTGCCACTGGAGCTCGCGGGTATCGCCGTAGCCGTCGAGCGCCAGATTCTCCGGCAGCGACACCCGGATGGTGGCGCCCTGCAGGGCGCGGGGCGTATCCAGGGACACACTGACCGGCAGCGCAGCGGCAAGCGGCTGCGGCGCGGGAGGCACCGGCTGCTGCCAGCGGGGCAGCGCCATCCATACCGCCAGCAACAGGCTGGCGGCGGTTGCCAGCTGCCACCCCCACGCCCGCGAGGGGGGCGCCTCCCGCCTCTCCCGCACCGCCGCGCCCAGCGCCCGCTCTTCAAAGCCCTGTGCGGGCTCCGGCGCCGGCATGGTGCGCAGCAGACGCACCAGCCTGAGCTCCTCGGCGTGATCGCGACAGCCGCCGCACTGGCGGAGATGTGCCAGCAGTACAGCGCTGTTCTGCTCCCGCATCAGCTCCAGTTCCCGCCTCGCCTGACTGCATTCCATACTCACCTCCTCGACACCGATTAACACGCGCGACAGCTGTCAATGGTTCCCGGCTGCAGCGCCATTTTCAGTTTCTTGCGCGCGCGATGCAGCCGGGACTTTACAGTGCCCACATTGATTTCCAGTATTTCCGCCACTTCCAGCGCCGTGTAACCCTCCACATCGTGCAGTAGCACCACGTCGCGCCAGCCATCATCCAGCTCCGCCAATGCCCGATTCAGAGCCCGCTGCAGCTCCAGGCGCTGGTAGGGGTTGTACTCGCCGGATTGGGCCTCCTGAAAAAAGGCGTCGTCACTCTCCCAGGTTGCGCCCTCATCGATGGGGGAACTCACGCGGCGGCGATAGAGATCCACATAGCGGTGGTAGAGCACCTTCACCAACCAGGGACCCGGCTTGTCCACCGCGGCCAGTTCCTCGAAGCGGGGAAACAGGCGGGTCAGCACGTCCTGTACCAGGTCCTCGGCCTCAGCCCGGTTCTGCGTCCAGCGGTAGGCCATGCGGTACATCAGCCGGAGATGCGGGCGCACCAGGGCGGTAAAGCGGTCTCCCGGCGCAGTGCGGCCGCGGAAAATCTGCATCAAGCTCAACCCACTACTCCTTTGCCGATTGCTCCAATCGAACTGCTAACACGAGGCGAAGTGCAAAAAGGTTCCCACAAAAGACAAAATAAATTTGCGGCGCACAAGTTAGTTACACGACCGCAGCCGCCAAAAGGCTCCTCGCGCAAAAATATTCCGGCAATCAGCGATAAAATAACGAATAAATACTCAACAAGGCCGCGCGGACAGATTGCAATTGCAGAACCCCTTCGCTGCCCCCCCGGGGCGGCGGCGCCGTCAACGGCGGCCCGGGCGCGATCCCGATCCGATCATCCACATATGACCCTTGCGGTTCTTCTTTGTTGCTGGGTGTTTTACCATGCTGGGCCGGATCTCGTACCCGGCTTTTTGTCGGGGGGAATATGGATTCACTGGTCCTGCTGTTCGAGAACGCCGTATCCACAGAAATCTGCGACCATCTGATCCGGCGCTTCCGCGAGGCGCCGGAGAAGCAGCCGGGCAGGACCGGCTCCGGCGTGGACCCGCGCAAGAAAAGCAGCTCGGACCTGTTTATTTCCGCGCTGGACTCCTGGCGGGAGGAGTGTGCGACTGTCAACCAAATAGTCCTGCGCGGCCTGATGGAGTACTGCCGCCGCTATCCGCATCTGCTGACCGGCGCCCTCTCCCCGACCATCTTCGACCAGGCCAGCAACGGGGTGCGCAATCTCACCGCCGCGGATATGAGCCGCGCCAGGGCGGTCGCCCGCAAGCGTCAGAAGATATAGCTGACGCCCAGGCTGGCCTCTGCCTTGTCGTAGGTGTAGACGTCGCGATTTTCCTCGTTGTCGATAACGACAAACTTGCCGTCCAGGCTCAGCCGCGGTGTCAGTTTGAAGCGCGCCGATATCCAGGACTTGATACGGTCGGACTCACGCCGGTAGCTGATCTGATTGCCTTCACCGTCGGTGATGCGGTTGAGCTCGTCGTAGACGCTGCTGCGGAATTCGACGCCGGTCGACAGGTTCCAGCTGGTGGACAGGGACCAGTCCAGCGCGCCGCCGACGGAGTGGCGCACCGGCGAATAGCTGTAGTAGTCCACCTGATCCCGCTCGAGGTCGGCGCGGCCATTGGCGTCATAGCGGTAGTAGGCGCGCACCTCGAAGGCCAGAATCGGGCGCTGCCACTTGACCTCGAAGCGCTGGCGCCAGCCGTCCAGGTAGGCGTACCGGTCCCCCCCCAGGTAGTAGCTGGGGATATAGGACAGGCTCACGCTGGACTGGCCGAAATCCCGCCTCAGCTTGCCGACCAGCTGCGCCTGTCGCGTGACCGTCTCCCCACCCAGATAGACGATCTCCCCGGCGACACCGAGTTCGGCGTTCCAGCCCAGCCACTGGCGGTCCCGGGTCAGGGCCGCGCTGGCGCTGGTCAGGTCGAGGCTGTCCAGTTCGCTGTAGCGCCGCCCGAAACCGTAGCCCTGCAGCCGCCAGCCATCCGCCGATGTTCCGCTGAGCTGGTACTGGCCCCAGGCGAACAGCTCGGCGAAGTTGTCCGCGCCCGCCGATGTATCCTCCAGCAGCTCGTTGCGCAGCGCATAGGCATTGTCGTCGTAGCCGCCGGACAGACTCGCGGTGGCCAGCCAGCGGCGGGCGGCGGGGCCGCGGTTCGCCTTCGCGAGCGCGTTGAGACGGCTCGCCGCCAGGCCGCGCAGCTTCGCCGAGTCCGCGGTTTCGCTGACACGCCGGTAGTGCTTTGCCGCAATCAGGGTTTTGCGGCTGCGCTCGGCGGCCAGGGCGAGATTGAAGCGGGCCAGGTCCTTCCATTCCGGCTCGCTCAGCAGGCGCTGAAAGTAGGCGCTGGCCTCGCGGTAGCGCCGCAGCTTCATCAGCGTCACGCCGGTGTTGTATTTGAGTTTGGCGCTGTCGTTGCCGGCCCGCTCCTCCGCCTCGAACAATTTCAGCGCGCGGCGGTAATCGCCGCCCTTGAATGCCTCTATCCCCTCGGCCAGCTGGCCCTGCGCCAACAGCACCGAGGGCGCGGCCGCCATTGCACCGGCCAGTGCAACCCCAATCAGTTGTTTCCGCACCTCTGTCACCTCTGTATATCCCTATATCTGCTATCTGCGCTCTATCTCTCCATACGCACAACCCGGCACTGCGGTACCGGGTTGTGCCCGCGGTCCGGGACCGCACCGCCGGCAGTCTCAGCCGTCGGGATCCTCGGGCTGGCTGTCCCGCGCTTGATCGAAGAGCGCATCCAGGTCGATGGTCATCTCATTCCTGATATCCTCGGGCAGGCTGTTCAGAATGTCCTGCATCATCTGCTCGATCACCCCCTGGATCTCGGCGCCCGACAGCGCATTTTTCACTGCCTCTTCGACCGCCTCCCGCGCCACCTCGGCCGCGCGCTGCGCGTCCTCGCTCGCGGCATCCGCCGACGAGCGGGCGTTGACGGCCAGCTCGCTGCTGCGCGCCATGGCCTCGCGCACCATCGCCTCGGCCTCCTCCCGGGTTTTCACGTCGCCGCTCTGAATCGCACTTACCGCGGACATGACCGCGGCCATGCTTTCCTCGGCCGCCGCGCGCACATCCTCGGGCAACTCGATACTGTTAAGCACATCCTCGACATTTTCGTTCGCCTCGACGACCGTCAAGGTGACATCCAGATCACTCGGCGCCTCCACCTCCTGCGACAGCGCCGGCAGGGCACAGCAGGCGGCGACAGACACCCCCACGAGCAGCAGCTTCTTCGTCAACATCTTCCGTTACCTCTCTCATCTGACTGATTTCGCGATCGGATCGCAGTTGGGGCCGGAGTGGAAATCTGCGCGACTGGTCCCGGCGCACCCGCTTTCCGTTCCTGACCACTCCTATACACGCGGGGGATATCGCAATGGTTCCCGCGGGGCGGAGAGGGGGCGAACTTTTGGCGTGCAATCGGGCCGCGCGGGAAAGGCTTGTGCGGGAAACGCCTGCCGGCCGCTCAAATTTAGCAGCGGTGTCAGGCGCGCTGTGCGGTATGGCGCAATGGGGGAGACTTATTGCGACCGTTTTTTACGGGAGGCTAACCGGCGCGCTGGCGCACCGCCTCGAAGAGACACACGCCGGTGGCGACGGACACGTTCAGGCTGCTGACCTCGCCCGCCATGGGGATCTTGATCAGGTGGTCGCAGTGCTCGCGGGTCAGGCGGCGCAGGCCGGAGCCCTCGGCGCCCATCACCAGGGCCAGCGGGCCGGTGAGCTGGCTCTGGTAGAGTTCCTGCTCCGCCTCGCCGGCGGCGCCGAATATCCACACGCCGGCCTGCTGCAGCATCTGCAGGGTGCGCGCCAGGTTGGTGACGGTCACAAACGGCAGTACCTCCGCGGCACCGCAGGCGACTTTTCTCGCCGTCGGCGTCAGGCCGGCGGACTTGTCCTTCGGCGCTATGACCGCGTGCACGCCGGCGGCCTCCGCCGAGCGCAGGCAGGCGCCGAGGTTGTGGGGATCGGTGACGCCGTCCAGCACCAGCAGGAAGGGCGCCTCGCCCTTTTCCTCCAGCTGTTGCAGCAGCTCTTTCAGGAAGCGCTCGTCGTAAACCCTGGTCTGCCCGGCGCAGACGGCGACCACGCCCTGGTGGTTGCCGTCGTCGCCGACCCTGTCGTCCAGGGCGCGACGATCGACAAAGCGCAGCGCGATATTGTTCTTCTCCGCCTGGCCGATGATCTTCTGCAGGCGCTGGTCCTTGCGTCCGCGCAGCAGCAGCAGCTCCTGCACCTGCTGGGGTGCGCTTTTCAACAGTGCCTGTACCGCGTGGAGGCCGTAGACGATTTCTGTGGACATGGGTGTTGCTTGTCGGTTGCTGTGTCGGGGCCGAGGCTGCCCTCTCCCGGGAGAGAGCAGGCTTTTAGGGGTTTACTTCTTCTTTTTGCGCTTGGCGGAGGGCTTCTTCTTTTTTCCCTTGGGGCTTTTCGCATTGGCCTTGGCGGCTTTCTGCGCCGCCTTGCGCGCGGCCACCGCCGGGCGCTTGCCGCCCTTGCGCGGCGGAGTGCGCCTGGGGCCGCGGCGTTTCTTCGGCGCCTCCTCGCCGGCAGCGGGCGCGCCCTCCTTCTCGGCGGCCGGCTTTTCCGGCTGCGGCTTGCTTTCGGGCCGAGGCTCACTCTCGGGCTGAGGCGCCACCGGCACCGCCTCGCTGGAACCGACCTTGCGCTTGCGGAAGGGCGTACTTGCGGGCGGCGTTTCCGCGTGCCTGGCCCAGGGGCTGGCGCTGCGCTTTTCGCCGGATGTCTTCTTGCCCGACGGGGACTTGCCGCGCCGCTCGCGCTCCTGCTGGTGCTCCACCGCCATCTCCATCGCGCGCGCGCTGACCTTGACCTGCTCCCGCGGCAGCAGCTCCTCGAGAATAAAGTCCACCTTGCGCTCGTCCAGATCCACCCGCGCCACCTGGACCCGGACGGAATCTCCCAGGTGGTAGCGCGCGCCGCTGCGCTCGCCGATCAGGCGCTGGTGGGCCTGCTCGAAGCGGTAGTAGTCCTTCGGCAGTGCGGTCACATGCACCAGACCCTCGACATAGAGATCGTCCAGCTCCACAAACAGGCCGAAACCGGTGACCGCGCTGATCACGCCCGGGTAGACCTCGCCCACATGGTCCTGCAGGTATTCGCACTTGAGCCAGCTGACCACGTCGCGGGTGGCATCGTCGGCGCGGCGCTCGGTCATCGAGCAGTGCTCGCCCAGCTGTACCATCGCCGGCATGTCGTAGGGCAGGATTTTTTCCCGCGGAATGGCCTCGGCGCCGGGCACCATGTGCACCTTCTTCGCCACCGCGCGCTCGTTGGCACTGCCGTTGCGGATCAGCCAGCGCAGCGCGCGGTGCAGCAGCAGGTCCGGGTAGCGGCGGATCGGCGAGGTGAAATGGGCGTAGGCCGGGTAGTCGAGGCCGAAGTGGCCGCGGTTCTCCGGCTGGTAGACCGCCTGGTTCATCGAGCGCAGCAGCATCATCTGGATGATGTGCGCGTCCGGGCGCCCCGCCACCTGTTCCAGCAGCAGCTGGAAATCCTTCGGCTGCGGCTCGGCGCCGCCGGGCAGGCGCAGCCCCAGTTCGCCCAGGTATTCGCGCAGGTTGCTGAGCTTCTCCTCCTTCGGCGTATCGTGCACCCGGTAGAGGGCGGGCACCTCCGCCAGCTCCATCAGCTGCGCCGCGCAGACGTTGGCGGCGAGCATACACTCCTCGATCAGCTTGTGGGCGTCGTTGCGCTGCACCGGCACTATGCGCTCTATCTTGCGCTTGGCGTCGAAGATGATGCGCGTCTCGGTGGTCTCGAAGTCGATGGCGCCGCGGCGGTCGCGGGCGGCGCGCAGCGCCTTGTAGAGATCGTGCAGGTTGTCCAGGTGCGGGACCAGGGCGGCGAACTGCTTGCGCAGGCCGGAGTCGCGCCGGCCGCGCTCGTCGATCATCTGCCCGACCTGGGTATAGGTCAGGCGCGCGTGGCTGCGCATCACCCCCTCGAAGAAACGGTAGTCGCGGATCTGGCCGTCACGGTCGATACGCATCTCGCATACCATACACAGCCGGTCCACTTCCGGGTTCAGGGAACAGAGGCCGTTGGACAGCTTCTCCGGCAGCATCGGCACAACGAAGTCCGGAAAGTAGACCGAGTTGCCGCGGCTGTGGGCCTCCTCGTCCAGGGCGCTGCCCGGGCGCACATAGTGGGAGACGTCGGCGATGGCCACCAGCAGCTTCCAGCTGTCGTCCGGCAGCAGTTCGCAGTAGACGGCGTCGTCGAAGTCTCGCGCGTCCTCGCCGTCGATAGTGACCAGCGGCAGCTGGCGCAGGTCCACCCGCGCCTTCTTGTCCTCCTCGGCGACCTCGTCGGGAATCGCGTCCACCTCCGCCTGCAGCGCCGCGGGCCAGGTGTGGGGTATGCCGTAGTTGCGGATCGCAACGTCTATCTCCATACCCGGCGCCAGGTGGTCGCCGAGCACCTCGATGACCTCGCCCTGGGGCAGAGTATCGCGGCTGGGCTGGGTGACGATCTTCACCACCACATACTGGCCGTGGCCGGCGTCGGCGGCGTGCTCCGCCGCCACCATGATGTCCAGGTTGATACGCGGGTTGTCCGGGCGCACGAAGCAGATGCCGTTCTCCCGGTAGAGGCGCCCGGCCAGCTGCTGGGTATTGTGCTTGATGACCCGCACCACCGCCGCCTCGCGCTTGCCGCGGAAGCCGCCGGGGGTCTCGCGCACCAGCACCTCGTCGCCGTCGAACACCTTGCGCATCTGGCGGTGGGACAGGAACAGATCGTCGCCGCCGTCGCGGGGCACCACGAAACCGAAGCCGTCGCGGTGGCCGATCACGCGGCCGCGCACCAGGCTCATCTTGTCCAACACGCCGAAGTCGCCGGCCCGGTTGCTGGCGATCTGGCCGTCGCGGGACATCGCGATCAGGCGCCGGCGCACCCCCTCGCGGCGGTCCTCGTCGTCGATTTCGAGAATATTGGCCACCGTCTCCCAGGAAACCGGGCCCGGCTGCTGCTCCAGCAGTTGCAGCAGAAACTCGCGGCTGGGAACGGGCTTTTCGTATTTTTCCGCCTCGCGCTCGGCGTGGGGGTCGGCGAGGTCGTTCAGTGAAGTCTTCTTTTGAGTCAAAACAGTATCCGTTGTTCGAGGTAGCCGCCTTTCTCGGGCGGCTTTCGGAGCGCCTTCGGCAATTGGCAGAGGGTCTCCGGCATTGTGGACTTGCGACGCAGACCGGTGACTACCGGTTCAGGGAAAGTCGCTACTGCACGCAGTATAAGCGATTTCGCGGCGATTCCCGACCGGCACGGAAAAAGTCGAAAAAAACGCAACCGGGCCGTTGACACCCCTCGGCGAAATCTCTATAGTGCGCGACCTCAACGGAGCACACCGTTGATTTGCCCAGGTGGCGGAATTGGTAGACGCGCTAGCTTCAGGTGCTAGTGGCCTTACGGTCGTGGAAGTTCAAGTCTTCTCCTGGGCACCATTTCGCAAAAGGCCGACTCGCGAGAGTCGGCCTTTTTTCGTTATGGACCCGCCTCCCGCTGCAGCTATCCGCAGCCAGGACAATGCCCGGTCGGGCGGTCACGACGGACAATTGACACATCCCGGAAAATGGCTATAGTGCGCCTCCTCGGCGGCGAGCACCGCCGATTGCCCAGGTGGCGGAATTGGTAGACGCGCTAGCTTCAGGTGCTAGTGGCCTTACGGCCGTGGAAGTTCAAGTCTTCTCCTGGGCACCATCTTTAACAAAAAAAGGCCGACTCGCGAGAGTCGGCCTTTTTCGTTTGTATACGCAACGGAAGCGCAGCCTCCTCCCGCCGGAAATGTGCACAGATCACGCCACAGCGCTGCGTGAGTAGATGCCCTATCGGGAATCCGTTAGGATTCCCGCCCTCAAGCCTCAGGCACAGAATGACTCACAGGAAGTGAAGCCTATGTTTTCCAATGCCCCCGTAAAGCGGGAACTGCGCATCGCCGGCCAGAATTCCGGCAAACCCGTCACCATCACCCCCCAGGCAGAACCCGTCTACCACGAACTGGTCAAGCTCGCCCGCCGCGGCAACTATTGGGCGCAACTGACCGTCAACGGCATCAACCAACTTGCCGCAGGCCGCCTGCACCAGAACAATATCTTTATCAAGCCCGGGGCCGCCCACCGGGGCGGCAATGAAGAATTTGTGGTGATATTGCCGGGATGCCGGGTCACGGCGGAGAAGCTGGCCAGCGATGGTTACAAGATCCTGCACTTCGAGGCGGATCTCAACTATTCGGAGCTGGTTGAGAGATATCAGAGACCCGGACTGTATTTGGCTAAAGAGCGCGGAGGGGCTTGGCAAACAAAGCGCAGCCCAAAAGGTACCATTAAGGAAGAAAAGAACCGCCTGGTGGCCATCTGCGACAGCGGCCACAGCGACCCCGACATGGCCGCCAACAGTTCAGCACCGAGAGTCGCAGAGGCCCCCTTCTCCGGCGGCGGCTTCCGTGTCAATAGCGATGGCTTCGACCTGCACTATACACCGGGGGAGAAGCGGATCGGCGGTCTGATGAACTATAGGAACGCCATCCGCCCGCTGCAGAACCAGGATCTGCATGAGTCGGCACTGCTGCTGGCCAAAACCATGTACGCGGCCAGAGATCTCAACGGCGTTGGCTGGGTGTCCGAGTTTGGTGGCTCCGCAGTACTGACCCAGGCGCTCCGGATTCTTGCGGACCAGGGTGTGAAACTGAAAAAACATACTGCCTTTCTCGTGCGGCCCACCAGCTCCCCCAACGAAGCCATCAAGGCCGCCCATGCGGTCGGATTAAAACTGGACCGCAAGTTCACCAAGACAGACAAACTGGACCTTATCGGCAACCGGGATCAGCTGGAACTTATCTACAACCGCCTCAAGCACGAAGGGGGTAAGCGTGGAGGCTACAGCCTTGCGAAGGCAACGGCGGACGCAATAGAACACGGCACGAGCCTGCAGGGCGGCGGCGCCTTTGTCGGCACACTAGCCGCAGCGGCGGGCTTGGCGGTTAGCGCACCGGCGCCTGCTGCGGCTGTGGCCTTCCTGACAGCCCTGGGCAAAGCCGCCGCCATTGCCGGCTCCGCCATCGGAATAGGCAAGATGGGCAATTCGATGGTCAGAGCCTGGCTGCCGAACCACCACGACAAACTCAAGAGCAAATTCTGATGCGCAACTTTATCAAATACTCATCGCTAAAGTTTCGCAAACACGAGGGGCTGTGCATCCCCCGCGGCCCCTCCTTCGCGAGCGCCAAAACAGTGAAGGCGAACCTGCTCGGCAATATTCTGCAGTTCCGGGCGCCCAGGCATGCACCGGTATCGACAGAAAGCATCGAGGAAATAAAGATTGTCTCGTCGGTCTATGACCTCGACGGGTACAGCGAGCAGCACGACTCGATGCCCAGCCAAAGCTGGGAGTCAAATGCCATATTCCATCGCAGCTGGGCCTTTTACGGCCCCTGGTTTACCGGCCATATGAGCACTGCGATATGCCATATCGAAGGAATTTCCCTGTCACAATCCAATGATCAACTGAATTTTCTGCACCCCAAGGCGTTCGAAACAGCCGTATTGGGCTATACAACTGCCTGCTGGGGGCATGATCTATATGACAAAGGCATTCCCCACTATCAGGCCCCTATCGACTGGAAACCCCTTAACCAACTGCCAGTACCGGCGGTAAGTTTTCTTATGGAGTCTACCAAGGTTGCCACCTACAGAAGGAGATACGTATTCTTCCCTGTATCGCGCGACAAGATAATCTGCTTCACATTTCCTTACCGACAGCACTGCTCCGGGTATCAAGCCGAGCTGGATAAAAAAATCAGCCCTGAGCCAATGCAAGAACTGATCGATAACATCATCGACAGCATCCAGCTCACCCTGTCACCGGAAACCCAGGAGGCTGTCGATGAAGTCAAGAAGACCTGTCCTGACCTATCCGTCTCCCCCAGCTGCGCGCCGCTGAAATGGCCCGCGCATGTCGACAAAGACGGCATAACCATCATCGACTACGACGAGCGCCTCTACGCCGAGACTTAGCGGCGAGGCCGCGCCCCTCCCTGCGCGCTTACAGCCCGAATCGCCGGGACATCAGCCCGTATTGCGCATCCCGGCTGCGATACCGGCGATGGTGACCATCAGCGCACTCTCCAGCAGCGGGTCCGAGTCCCGCTCGCGCAGGCGCGCCATCAGCTCCGCCTGCAGCAGGTGCAGCGGATCTGTGTAGGGGTCGCGCACGCGGATGGACCAGCGCATCACCGGGTTGTTGTCGAGCAGGCTCTCCCGGCCGGTCAGGCGCTGCAGCGCATCCACCGTGCGCGCCAGCTGTTTGCGCAACATGGCGCCAAGGCGGGTCAGTTCCGCATCGTCGGTCAGCCGCTCCTCGTACCAGGAAGCGACCCGGGTGTCGGCCTTGGCGAGCACCATCTCCAGCATATCCACCGCGCCCTGGAAGAAGGGCCACTGTTCGTTCATCGCCCGCAGCGTTTCGGTTTCCTCGCGGCTCTGCAGCGCGCTTTCCAGTGCGGCGCCGGTGCCCAGCCAGGCCGGCAGCATCAGGCGGATCTGGGTCCAGGCGAACACCCAGGGAATCGCGCGCAGAGTCTCCACGCCGCCGCCGGGCTTGCGCCGCGCCGGGCGGCTGCCCAGGGCCAGGCGGCTGAGTTCTGTCTCCGGCGTCACGGTGCGCAGGTAGGCCACCAGCGCCGGATCGTCGCGCACCACCTGGCGGTAGCCGTCCACCGAGACACTGGTGAGCCGGTCCATCTGCGCGCGCCACTCCGGGCGCGGCTCCGCCGGCGGCATCAGAGTGGCCTCCAGGGTCGCGGCCACATACTGCTCCAGGTTGTAGGCCGCCACCGACGGGCGGCCGTACTTGAAGCGGATCATCTCCCCCTGCTCGGTGACGCGGATGCGCCCGGCCACAGAGCCCGGCGGCTGCGACAGCAGCGCCATGCGGGTGGGCGAGCCGCCGCGGGAAATGGAGCCACCGCGGCCGTGGAAGAGCGTCAGCGGCACCCGGTGCTCGCTGAAGATCGCGGTCAGGCTTTCCTGGGCGCGGAACTGGGCCCAGGCGGCGCCGAGGAAACCCGCGTCCTTGGCGGAGTCGGAATAGCCGATCATCACCTCCTGGCCCGCGCGCACCCGCTGCCGGTACAGCGGAATATCCAGCAGCGCACCCATGGTGTCGGCGGCGTTGTTCAGGTCGTCGAGGGTTTCGAACAGCGGTACCACGCGCATCGGCTCGCGCACGCCGGCGATCTTCTGCAACAGCATCACCGCCAGCACATCGGAAGACGCCTTCGCCATCGAGATCACATAGGCGCCGAGCCCCTCGGGACCCTGCTCGGCGATCACCCGGCAGGTGTCCAGCACCTCGCGCACCTCGTCGTTGCACAGCTCGCTGCGGTAGAAGGCCTCGTCCACCAGCGGGCGGCGGCTCTCCAGCTCGGTGAGCAGGAAGCGCTGCTTGCGGTCCTCGTCCCACTCCGCGTAGCTGCCCAGCTCCAGGTAGCGGGTGATCGCATCCAGCGCATCGCTGTGGCGGCTGGACTCCTGGCGGATATCCAGGCGCAGCAGTGTGATGCCGAAACAGTTGAGGCGGCGCAGGGTGTCCTTGAGCTGACCGTCGGCAATGGCCGCGAGGCCCACCGCGCGCAGGGAGCGGTCGATCAGGCTCAGTTCGTCGAACAGCTGCCGGCCGCTGCTGTAGCCCTCCCCGTCCGGTTCCGGGCGCCCGGCCACTCTGGCCTCCATCTGCGCGCGGGTATGGCGCAGGCGGTCGCGCACCCGGCGCAGCACCAGCCGGTAGGGCTCGTGGCTGGGGCCCGTATGCTCGAGCAGTTCGTCACTGGCGCGGTGCATGGACAGGTCCGCGAGCAGGTTTTCCACATCGCGCAGGTAGAGGTCGGCGGCCATCCAGCGGGCCAGCTGCAGTACCTGGCGGGTGACCGCCGCGGTGACATTGGGGTTGCCGTCGCGGTCGCCGCCCATCCAGGAGGCGAAGCGGATAGGCACCCAGTCCGCCGGCAGCGGCTCCAGGCCGGCCTCGGCCAGCTCCGCCTCTATCTCGCGCATACCCCGGGGCACCGCCTGCCACAGGGACTGCTCTATCGTAGCGAAGCCCCACTTGGCCTCGTCCACCGGCGTGGGCCGCTCGCGGCGGATCTCGTCGGTGCTCCAGGCGGAGAGTATCTGCTCGCGCAGGTGGCGGCGCAGCGTCTCCTGCTCCTCCTCGGTGAGGTCGGGCCTGTCCAGATCGGTAAGCAGGTCGGCGATGCGGTCGTACTTGCGGATCAGGGTGCGGCGGGTCACCTCCGTCGGGTGGGCGGTGAGCACCAGCTCCACAGACAGCGTCTCCAGTACCGAGCGGATTTTCTCCGGCCCGACGCCGGATTTTTTCAACTCCGCCAGCACCTGGCGCAGGCCGCGGTCGGTATCCGGATCGCCGGGGTAGCGCTGGTGCTGCCGGCGCAGCCGCTCTCGGTGGCGCTGCTCGGCGATATTGGCCAGATTCAGGAACTGGCTGAATGCCCGCGCCACTTCCAGCAGCGTCTCATCGTCCAGCGGGTCCAGCAGCTGGCGCAGGCGCTGCACCGGCATCTCGCCCTGGCCGCGACTCTCCACCGCCACCTGGCGAATGGTTTCAACGGTATCGAATAGTTGCTCGCCGGCCTGCTGCCGCAGTACCGCGCCGAGCTCCTCGCCGAGCAGGCGGACATCTTCTCTTAAGGGGGCGTTTTGGTCCTGGTTCATGCATGTTATCTCCCAAGCAAAACAGACTGCCGATCCTAATCGCTAGTGGGCCCAGTCGCGACTGTTACATTTGAAATCAGTAGTCGGCGAAAGCTGTATTGGGATCAGGGGAGCCGGGTGTCCATATGGGACAGGCACCGCTTTCCACTGTTGCGCTGGCGGCTAAATTGGTGAGGCAGAAATAGCCACTTGAGCTTGCCATAATCACAGCGAGCGTGCGGGTAATACATGCGTCGAACAAGCGCCATCGTCTTCGCCAGCAACACCGCATTACCCCCGATTACAGCTGCATTTTTTGCGTATTACCCCGTGCCCATCTGAACGATAACGCCGACGTGAGCAAACAGTAAATTTCTCGGCAAAAAATGCGATTTAGATCACTCATTAGCCCCGCCCGAGTGGATATGGCATTTTCTATTTAGTTAAAATCGCAATTGAAAATAGTCACAGGCGTGACAGGGAAAATGCCATGGAGCTCTCAGGTGTACTTACCCCTATTCGGACCAAGAGAACGGTCAAACGACCCCCCTCTGGATGCGCACAATCCGGCACCGTCGGCTGCAGCCGCGCTTACGGTAGCAGGCCTCGCCGCCACTTTCCCCCAGTTTCACAAAGCCCCTATTAACAAATAAAAATCGAATAGCTTCCTAAATCAAAAATCGAACCGAGCCATCAAAAAGGCGACATAACAACACTATCGAACGGACCCTTTACAGACAGTTAAAAAGGAATAGCAATGATGAACACCAGTAAAAGTATCAGCCAGGGACTTGCGGGCTTGACCCGCAAACTTCCGATACTACTTTTGAGCGCCGTGTTGGCCGCCTGCGGCGGCGGGGGTGGCGGAAGTGACAATGGCGGCGGTAGTTCGAGCGGCAGTTCCAGCAGTTCCGGCAGCAGTAGTTCCGGCGGCAGCTCCAGCAGTTCTGGCAGCAGCAGTTCAAGCAGCGGTGGCTCTGGAGGCGACGTCGATACACAACCGCAGGCAGTTGACGATGCCGCCACCGGTGACGAAGACACCAACATTGTTATTGATGTGCTGCAAAACGACGATCCAGGCGAAGATGGAATCAGAACGTTGGCTGTGAAGACGCCCCCCCAATACGGCCAGGCGACGGTCGACGACGCCGGCACACCGGGCGACGCAAGTGATGACACTATCACCTATATTCCCAGTGTAGATTTCAATGGTGAAGATAGCTTTACCTATGAAATCTCCGATACAGATGGAGACGTTTCCGAAGCGACGGTAACGGTTACGGTGACTCCCATCGCCGAGCTTTCAGCGAGCGCAGCGGCAGGCGGTGACGGCGCCAATCCGAAGATGCTGAAACTCAGCTGGACGATCGATGTGCCTGTCGACCACTATCGGGTCGAAGTCAATCCGGACGGCAGCTCCGGGTTCACGGACTCGGGCTTTGATGTCATTGCAGGTGACCAAACAGAGGCAGAGTTCGAGGTCCCCCTGCACCTGACGCTCTGGGAAAAAGCTCGCCTGCAGCTAATTGCGCTGGATCAGGATGAGCGCATTATTGAGCGCTCAAATGAAATCGCCTTGGATAAGGTGGATACGAGGTCCATGATCGGCTACTTCAAGGAAACCTTACCTGAAGGTGATGATGCTGTTCCTGATGAATTTCTGAATTTTGGAAGCTCTGTTTCACTTTCCGCAGATGGCTCCGTTATGGCTGTTGGTGCACCTTACTATCGTTCAATTCACTCCGGCGGTGTCTATATGTTCCATAAGTCATCAACTGGATGGACATCGTATCTCAACACCTCTGGGGAGCCACTACAAACTGGAACGGCAAGAATTAGCAATGATAATTTTGGCGAAGTTCTTTCCCTAAGCTCAGACGGAAAATTCCTTGCGGTCGGAATGCCAAGCTCTGGGTTAATGCTCGACGGAAGTATTTATACAAGTAAAGACAACGGTGCCATTTACTTCTTTTCATACGATACCAGCGCAACGGAAAACGAAAAATGGAAACTCCTCTGGAATGACGCCAACCCGCTAGAGGACGAAAATCGTTATGGAACTGCGCTTAAATTATCAGGGGATGCGCAGACTATTGTGGTCTCATCAGGTGATTATTCTAGCAGCGGAATGCGTAGAGTTGACGTATTGAAACTGGACGAATCCCACCACATTTCCAGCAGAAAAACAATTTACACCGAGGAATCTAATTATCAACTTAGTGTAGCAATTTCTGAAGACGGAAGTACTGTAGCTGTGGGTAGCCCTGCCAACAATGAGGTACGCCTTTATAGCGCCGATGACAATTATTCGGATGAAGTAGTTATCACTGAAGCAGAGATTGACAGTGATGATTATTTCGGCATGGCTATTGAAATCTCTAGCGACGGACGATCACTAGCCGTAGGTGCTCCCGGGGATGATTCCGCAGGGTCGGGAGTCGATGCCATTCACGACAATGCTCTTGAGAATTCTGGCGCTGTATATATGTTCGAAAAATCTGAACAAGGGTGGGTTAAAATTGCTTTTATCAAGCCTTCTCACCCAGAGGAGCATCTTTATTTTGGTGAGATACTGGCTCTTTCATCGGACGGTAAAAACTTGGCCATTGGATCCGAAGAGGCGCTCGACAGCACTGCTGGCACCGGTATAAATCCGCCCCATGATGGGGTCGCGGAAGATTCTGGCGCTGTTTATACCTTTCGAAAAGAAAGAGGCACTTGGCGCCAAGTAAATTTCATCAAAGCGTCGAATACTGGAGAGTACGATCAGTTCGGCAGCGCTATAGCACTCTCCTCGGATGGTAGCACGATGGCTGTTGGCGCACCGTGGGAATCGAGTATCTCGACAGGGATCGGAGGAAATCAGGAAGACGATAGCAGCTACGGCGTCGGTGCCGTGTATGTTTATTAAGCTTCTTTAAGCCATCTTACGATGGTCTAATTCAGTCAACTCTTGCAAAAAGGCCGACTCGAGTGAGTCGGCCTTTTTATTTTGCTATGACTGGACTAAGCCAGAAAGATCTCCAGATCGTGAAATTGTAATTCTGCAGTGATCAGCCTCCCACGCCGGCAGGGGCCAGTGCTGCGCGCTTGCGCTCGTCCTCATCGGAATCCTCACTTTCTTCCGGTCCATCGGGCCTGCCCGGAAACCTTTCCTCGCCGTCAGACGTCGCCGAGCTTGCCATCGGAACCAGCTGCTCGCCGGCCAGGCGCATCTCCGGCGCATTGACCGCATCCACCCCGGTGCTGTAGGGGTTGACCGCACTGAAGATACCCGGGTCCACCTGGGCAAAGTCCTCCACCGCATTCTGCACCGCAGATTTTAGGCCCTGAGCCGCCTGGGCGCCGGCAACGGACTGCAGCTCGTCACCGGTGGCGGTAAAGGCGGGTATCTGACCGATAAAGTCCGGCTCGAAATAGCTGATGGAGACGATATCCACCGACTGGGACACATCCATGCGCAGTGGATTGATTGCGCTGCCGATTGCGGTCCACTGTTGCAACTCGGAGCCCAGCCTCACCGCGCCGCCCGTCAGGTGGGTATCGCCATAGGTCTCTGCAGTCAGGCTGCCGAAGCCGGCGCTATCGATGATTATATTGCCGCGGCCGGCATTGATTTCATCAATCACCAGATCTTTTTCGGCCAGGATTGAAATATCAATGTCGTCACCGGAAGTGTGGATATCGAGCACATTCACATCGGTCACTATATCCACGTCGCCGGCGACGACCAGCTCCGCGCGATCGGCCTGCAGGTCCCCACCGATGGTTCCCGTACCCGTACTGTTGATGCTGATATCGCCACTGCCGTCGTAGCCCAGGCGCATACCGCTGTCCGCGAACAGGATACCGGCGCCGTTGCGATTGAAGGCAGCAGAGTTGTCACCGCCGTTTACAAAGACAAAGTTCCGATCTGTCTCCAGGGACAGGCTGCCGGTATTGTTGTCCAGCCACTCGAAGCCGGAGAACCGGAAGTTGCCCACCTGGCTGTTACCGCCGGTTATCTGCCAGGTCTTGCCGGCCACATTGAACTGGAATTCATCGTCGCCACCGCCGCCGCTGAGCAATACACCCCGGCTGCTGTCGGCATCGATCTGCAGCAGGTCATTGCCCTCACCGAGGGACAGGGTTTCCAGGTTGGTGCCGGTGAGCAGCACCCTGTCGTTGCCGGCCCCGGTATCGATGGCGGTCAACTCGCCACCAGAGAGGGTGAACTGGTCTGCGCCGCTACCGGCCACAATCGACTCCACGCCGTTGAACACCAGCGATTGACCGCCACTGCGGATGCTTCCCTGCGCGGTATCCAGGGTCCACTGCGCATCGATATCGGCACCGCGCAGCACATCGAAACCGCTACCGCCAGCGAAGCTGTCCAGGCCGGCAAAGGTAACTCCGGCTACTGCCAGGGTATCCACGTTGCTAAAGGCATACTCGGTGTCGATATCCTGGCCCGCGTAGGAACCGGCATTGTTCACCAGCTCCAGATCCTTGAACAGCACCGTCATGCTGTTAACCGAGGCCCGGGCACTGCCGTCGACCAGCGCATTGCCGCTGCGCACCGAGGTCCAGCTGGCGCCGCTGGAATTCACGGTATCGGCGCCCTCACCCGCAGCCACGGTTTCGATACCACTGAAGCTGATAGCGGCGACGCTGATATCGCCGCTATCGGCCAGCTCGAACTGGTCAGCGGCCGCGGTACCCTGCAACAGGTCGCTGCCGCCGCCGGCCGCCACCCGGGCAATACCCTCGAACGCGATACCAGCCACATCCAGCGCACCCTCGCCCGCCAGGGCAAAGGTCTCGCTGTTGGCCGTACCGCGCAGGAGTGCATTGGCGGTGATAACCCGATCGATACCCGACAGCTCGACGCCGTTGACCGACAGCTCGCCATCGGCGCCGGACAACTGCCATTCGCCGGCATTGCTGGTTACCGAGTCCCCCGCATCAGCACCGGCAATGACGCGGCCAGCCGAGGAGAAGTCGATACCGCGCACACTGAGTGCCTGCCCGGCATCGCTCAGTACGAAACTGTCACTGGCGTTGTTGGTGGCCGCGTCGACCAGCACATTGTTCCCACCGACGGTTTCGATATCCGAGAAATCGATACCCGCCGCCACGGCGCTGCCGTCTGCAACTCCCAGTACCCAGGTCTCCCCATCGGCGGAGTCAACCGAGTCCGCGCCCGTGCCGGCATCCACCTGAGTAATGGCAGTGAAGGTGATGCTGTTGGCGGTCACCTGGTTACTGGCGGTAATGGTAAATTGATCCGCGGAAGTGGAACCGGTCAATACGCCGTTGCCACCACTGGTGCTCTCCAGGCCGGTGAAGTCGATACCGGCGTGGTTCAGTGCATTGTCGCTTCCGCTCAGCTGCCAGGATTCAGCATCCAGGCCGACCAGGTTGTCGCTGCCTCCCGCTGCGGCCACAGAGTTAACGCCCTCAAAGCGTATGCCGTAGCTGTCCAGCTGGTTGCTGGCGACCACGGAGAACTGGTCGGCGCCGCCGGTGCCGGTCAGGGCACCGGTGCCGGTCACCCGATCGATATTGGTAAAGGCAATAGAGCCGGCGGTTACCGCCTGGGTGCCGTTCAGGGCGACGGAGCCGAGGGCGGCGAGCACGTCGGCTCCGCCTCCGGCATCCACGGCAACCAGACCACTGAAGCGCAGATCTGTGGAGTCGATTGTCACCGTATCGGCGGCTGTCATGGTGAAGCCTTCGGCTCCACTGGTTGCCACCAGTGTCGCATTCTGGCCGACGAAATCTTCCAGGCCGGTAAAGGCTATACCGTCGTGGGTGACGGAGGAATCGCTATTCAACTGGTAGCCCAGGCCGCTGCGCCCCAGGACGCTGTCGTTGCCACCACCCGCATCCAGGGAATCCACGCCGGAAATCGTCAGGCCATAAATACCCAGGGTGCTGTCGGCGAGCATCTGGAAGCTGTCATCGCCGCCGGTAGCGAACAAGTCCGCGGCGGCGAGGAGATCGAAGCCGCTGAAGCTGATACCGCTGGTCGAGAAGGCGCCGTCGGCACCACTCAGGGTTGCGGCGGCGATCGCCTGCAACGAATCGGTGCCGGAGCCGCCGCTGACATCGCTCAGGTCACTGAATGTCATGTTGTCGACAGACACAGTGCCGGCCGCAACCACGGTGTAATTGTCACCGCTGGCGTGCCCGGACAGGACGCCGCTGCCGCCGCTAAAGGATTCCGCGGCGCTGAAGGTGATGCCCGCGTGTACGACCTCATCGCTGTTTTCAGTCAGATTCCAACCTTCGGAAACAGAGCTGCTGACAATGTCACTGCCAACGCCGGCGGCAATGCTGCTGACGCCGCTGAAGTCCATTCCCGCGGCGCTCAATGCGCCGGTACCGGTAATGCTGAAGGTATCAGCGCCGCTGGTGCCGGCCAGGGCAGCCGTAACGACATCCTCGAAATTATTGAATAGCAGCCCGCCGGCGGCCAACTGCTTGGCGGTACCGGTCAGCGCCAATCCGGCGTCAAAGGCGCTGGCATCCAGTGAGTCGTTCCCGTCCAGTGCATCTACGGCATTCAGGTCCAGGAAGGTCATGCCGAGCAGGCCGACAGATCCGTCGGCCTGCAGCGTGAAGTTGTCGTTGCCACTGGTACCGATCAGGCCGGCACTGCTGGCACTCAGCAGCTCCACATTGCTGAAGGTGATGCCGCTGTTCCTGGCTGTGGTGTTACCGAGCGCTGTCCAATCAGCACCGGCGAAGCCGGCGACAGTATCGTTGCCTCCCCTGGCGTCCACACTACTGATAGCGCTAAAGGCAATCTCGTTGGCGATCAGCGCATTGGCACCGGTGACCGCAAAGATATCGGCAGCATCCGAGCCTTCCAGGCTGCCACCGGTTACGGCATCGATACCGGTGAAGTCGATTCCACCGGTCCACGCTTCCTTAGCATTGCCGGTCAGGGTAACGACACCCAGTGCCGCAACCGTGTCGTTGCCCGTAGCGCCGCTGACGCTGTCCAGGCCGCTGAAGCTGATACCGGCGGCATCGAGACTGTTGGCCGCGGTGATGGTGAACAGATCTGCGCCGCTGCTGCCGGCCAGCGCCGCAGCCACCGCGCTCTGGATATTGCTGAAGGTGATGGAGCCGGCGCTCAACTGGTTGTTCGAGCCGGTGAGAGCCACACCCGGCCCATAGGCGCTGGCATCGAGGGAGTTGCTGCCGGCCAGGCCATCCACGGAATCCAGATCACTGAAGGTCATGCCGTAGATATCGACACCGCCGCCAGCCTGCAGTACAAAGCTGTCATTTCCGGCGGTACCGATCAGTCCCCCGTTGATCGCGCTCAGCGCTTCCACATTGGAGAAGGTGATACCGTTGTTGGTCGCCTCATAGTCGACACCAGTCAGTGTCCAGTCGGCGCCGTCGGCGCCGGTAACACTGTCGATGCCTCCCCTAGCGTCCACATTGCTGATGCCACTGAAGGCGATTTCGTTGGCTGTTACTGCATTGGTACCGGCAATAACAAAAGTGTCGGCATTGTCGGAAGCCGCCAGGCTACCTCCTGTGACTGCCTCAATTCCGGTAAAGTCGATGCCACTGGTGCCCGCCTCGCCATCGCCGCCAGTCAGCTGAACCACACTCAGCGCTGCAACGGTATCGCTGCCCGTACCGGCGTTGACGCTGCTGAGGCCGCTGAAGCTGATACCCGCGGCATTGAGGCTGTTGGCGGCGGTGATGGTGAACAGATCTGCACCACTGCTGCCGGCCAGTGCCGCGGCCACCGCGCTCTGGATATTGCTGAAGGTGATGGATCCAGCGCTCAACTGGTTGTCCGTGCCGGTAAGAGCCACGCCAGCCCCGTAGGCGCTGGCATCGAGGGAGTTGCTGCCGGCCAGACCGTCCACGGAGTCGAGGCCACTGAAGGTCATGCCGTGAATACCGACTTGCCCCCCGGCCTGCAACACAAAACTGTCGTCGCCGGCGGTACCTATCAGGCCCCCGTTGATTGCAGTCAAGGACTCCACATTGGAGAAGGTGATGCCGTTATTAGTCGCCTCATTATTGATAGCGGTCAGTGTCCAGTCGGCGCCGTCGGCACCAGTAACACTGTCGTTGCCCAACTTTGCGTCGACACTGCTGATACCGCTGAAGGCAATTTCGTTGGCAGTTACCGCGTTGGCTCCGGTTATGACAAAGGTGTCAGCATTGTCGGATGCCTCCAGGCTGCCGCCGGTCACGGCCTCAATTCCGGCGAAGTCGATGCCGCTGGTCTGCGCCTCCTTGACGCCGCCTGTCAGGGTAACCACACCCAGCGCAACGACTGTGTCGCTGCCCGTATCGGCGTTGACGCTGCTGAGACCGCTGAAACTGATTCCGGCCGCATCGAGGCTGTTGGCGGCGGTGATGGTGAACAGGTCTGCACCACTGCTGCCGGCCAGAGCCGCAGCCACAGTACTCTGGATATTGCTGAAGGTGATGGAGCCGGCACTCAACTGGTTGTCCGTGCCGGTGAGAGCCACGCCAGCCCCGTAGGCGCTGGCATCGACGGAGTTGCTGCCGGCCAGGCCGTCCACGGAGTCCAGGCCGCTGAAGGTCATGCCGTGGATACCGACACCACCACCGGCCTGCAGCACAAAGCTGTCGTCGCCGGCAGTGCCGACCAGCCCACCATTCACCGCGGCCAGAGTTTCAACATTGGAGAAGGTGATGCCGTTGTTGACCGCCTGATAGTCGGTACCGGTCAGCGTCCAGTCGGCGCCGTCGAAGCCAGTAACACTGTCGTTACCCAACTTGGCATCGATAGTGCCTGTGATACCGCTAAAGGCAATATCATTGGCGGTTATCGAGTCGCTGCCGGTGACAACAAAAGAATCGGCCAGGTCTGAAGCTACCAGACTGCCGCCCGTAACGGATTCAATTTCGCTGAAACTGATACCGCTGCTAATGGCCTCCTCACTGGCGCCAGTCAGGGTCACTGGTCCCAATGCCGCAATCGAATCGCTGCCGTCGCCCCCATCGACACTGGATATATTGGAGAAGCGGATACCGATGGCATCCAGTACATTATCTGATACCAGGCTGAAGCTCTCATTAGATAGCGAGCCGAAAAGCGAAACCGGGGCTGACGCAGTAGCGGACTGGATTCCGGAGAATTCAATGCCGCTGCTGGTAAATCCAGCTCCAGATTCAGCCAGGTACATATCGGAAATAACATTAACCGTATCGCCACCACCGGCGCCATTGAGGATGGACAGGCCGGAGAAGCTGATTCCTGCCACATCAAGGCTATTGGAGGACGTTATGGTAAATACTTCCGGGGAGTTGATCCCGCTTAGCTCATTCGCAATAACGCTTTCGATATTACTAAAGACTAAGCCACTAGCGTCTACCTGATAGTCACTTCCAGTAAGAAGGAGAGCTCCTGACAGAGCACTTGCATCCAGAGAGTCAATTCCATCAAGGCCATTAACAGAACTTGCGCCCTGAATAGTCATACTCCCGAATGAGACATCTCCATCATTGCTTAATGTAAAACTATCATCACCCGAGGTCCCAATAATTCCAGCATTACTTGTTATCAAAATATCTAGATCATAGAAGGTGATCCCATGGTTTTTTGCTTGATTCAGGTCAACAAGTATCCAGTCTTCACCATCAAGACCTATTGCTGTTTCTGAATCCGATGATCCGTATACAACGATGGTATTATCACCATACGAAGTAAAATTCGTACTTATTGTCCCATCCGCATTTACGGTTACCTCTGTCTCACCCTCAAGTAGTGTTACAACTCCAGTGCCTACATTATATTGCTCAACATCTACAAATTGGATTCCACTAGTAGATTTGTTACCACCTCCGTTTCCTAAATCTTCTAATGTGTATACTACGTCTTTACCGAACCGATCCAATCCAGCATCAACGTATTCCAGCCCGCTAAAACTAATCTCGTCAACTGTAAGGCTGTTGTCCCCAGTCACTGTAAATGTATCAGGGTCATCTGTTCCGTATAAATTTAACGTTGAAGCCTCTTCAATATTATTAAATGAAAGAGAACCTGCAGAGACACGATTGAGATCTCCCGTCAGCACCAGCCCACTCAAATAAGCAATCGCATCGAGGGTGTTAACACCTGTCAGACCGTCCACAAAAGTCAGACCGCTGAAGGTCATGCCGTAGGTATCGACATCTCCACTCGCCTGCAGCACGAAGCTGTCATCGCCAGCGGTGCCTATCAAGCCAGCATTCACTGCGGTCAGCGCCTCCACATTGGAGAAGGTAATGCCGCTGCTCACTGCCTGATTACTTGCACCGGTCAGTGTCCAGTCGACGCCATCCGCACCTGTGACGCTGTCATTGCCCAGCTTGGCATCGACGCTGTTGATACCACTGAAGGCAATATTATTGGCAGTTAACGCATTCGCGCCAGTGACAACAAAAGTATCTGCATTGTCCGATGCCTCCAGGCTGCCGCCGCTGACGGCTTCTATGCCAGTGAAGAGAATGCCACTGGTGCTGGCCTCGCCGCTGTTTCCGGTCAGAGCCATTACGTCGCTAGCAGTGACAGTGTCGCTACCGAGATCGGCATTAACACTGCTCACTCCACTAAAGCTGATACCCGCCGAACTCAGGCTGTTCGCGCCGGTAATAGTGAAGCTGTCCGCGCCGGAGCTGCCGGTCAGTGCAGAAGCTACTGCGCTTTGGATATTGTGGAAGGTGATCGAAGCGGCGCTCAGCTGGTTGTCGGTACCGGTAAGGGCAACACCTTCCGCGTAAGCGCTGGCATCAAGCCCGTTGGCACCACCTGAACCGTCCACAGCACTCAGGCCACTGAAGGCCATGCTGTAAGCGCCCACACTACCATCGGCATTCAGAATAAAACTGTCATCGCCAGCAGTGCCAACCAGCCCGGCATTGACGGCGGACAGTGTTTCCACTCCAGAGAAGATGATACCGCTGTTTTCGGCTTCGAAATCTAGCCCCGTCAGGGTCCAGTCGGCACCGTCGGCTCCGGTAACGCTGTCGTTGCCACCCAGCGCATCGACACTGCTGATACCTCCGAAGGCGATTTCATTCGCCGTAATTGTATTGGTTCCGGTGACTACAAAAGTGTCACTGTTATTGGAGGCTTGCAAGCTGCCGCCGGTCACTGCGTCGATACCCGCAAATGTTATGTCGCTACTCACGGCCTCTTTGGCCGCGCCGGTCAGGCTAACAGTGTCAATTGCGGCGAGAGTATCGCTTCCACCAGCCGCATCAACACTGCTCAAGCCACTGAAACTAATTCCGGCGGCTTCGAGGCTATTGCTGGCAGTAACCGTGAAGGTATCCGCGCTGGAACTGCCGGCCAGTGCCGCGGCTACCGCGCTCTGGATATTGCTGAACACGATCGCAGCGGCGTTCAGCTGGTTGTCAGTACCGTTAAGGGCTACACCGGCTGCGTAGGCGCTGGCATCCAATGAGTTGCTACCGCTCGCACCGTCCACAGCGTTCAGGCCGTCAAAGGCCATGCCGTAGATACCCACGCTGCCATCGGCATTCAGGACAAAGCTGTCGTCGCTGGCAGTGCCAACCAGGCCGGCATTGACCGCGGACAGCACCTCTACATTGGAGAAGGTGATACCACTGTTTTGCGCTTCGTTGTCGACACCGCTCAATGTCCAGTCGGCGCTGTCTGCACCGGTGACACTGTCATTGCCCAGTTTGGCGTCGACGTTACTGATATTGCTGAAGGCAATATCGTTGGCAGTGACCGCATTCGAGCCGGTGACGACGAAGGTATCCGCGTTGTCAGACGCCGCCAGGCTGCCGCCGATGGCGGCCTCGATACCGGTGAAGAGGATGCCGCTGGTGCTCGCCTCACCGTTGTTGCCAGTCAGGGTTACTACATCGATAGCAGTGACTGCGTCATCGCCAAGACCGGCATTGACATCGCTTACCCCACTGAATCTGATGCCCGCGGCATCGAGGCTATTGGTGGCAGTGACCGTGAAAGTATCCGCGTCAGAACTGCCGGCCAGTGCCGCGGCTACCGCGCTCTGGATATTGCTGAACACGATCGCAGCGGCGTTCAGCTGGTTGTCAGTACCGTTAAGGGCTACACCGGCTGCGTAGGCGCTGGCATCCAATGAGTTGCTACCGCTCGCACCGTCCACAGCGTTCAGGCCGTCAAAGGCCATGCCGTGGGTACCCACGCTGCCATCGGCATTCAGGACAAAGCTGTCGTCGCTGGCAGTGCCAACCAGGCCGGCATTGACTGCGGACAGCGTCTCTACATTGGAGAAGGTGATACCACTGTTTTGCGCTTCGTTGTCGACACCGCTCAATGTCCAGTCGGCGCTGTCTGCACCGGTGACACTGTCATTGCCCAGTTTGGCATCGACGTCGCTGATACCGCTGAAGGCAATATCGTTGGCAGTGACCGCATTTGAGCCGGTGACGACGAAGGTATCCGCGTTGTCAGACGCCGCCAGGCTGCCGCCGATGGCGGCCTCGATACCGGTGAAGAGGATGCCGCTGGTGCTCGCCTCACCGTTGTTGCCAGTCAGAGTTACTACATCGATAGCAGTGACTGTGTCATCGCCAAGACCGGCATTGACATCGGTTACCCCACTGAAGCTGATACCCGCGGCATCGAGGCTATTGGTGGCAGTGACCGTGAAGGTATCCGCGTTGTCAGACGCCACCAGGCTGCCGCCGCTGGCGGCCTCGACACCGGTGAAGAGGATGCCGCTGGTGCTCGCCTCACCGTTGTTGCCAGTCAGGGTTACTATATCGATAGCAGTGACTGTGTCATCGCCAAGACCGGCATTGACATCGCTTACCCCACTGAATCTGATGCCCGCGGCATCAAGGCTATTGGTGGCAGTGACCGTGAAGGTATCCGCGCTGGAACTGCCGGCCAGTGCCGCGGCTACCGCGCTCTGGATATTGCTGAACACGATCGCAGCAGCGTTCAGCTGATTGTCAGTACCGTTAAGGGCTACACCGGCTGCGTAGGCGCTGGCATCCAATGAGTTGCTACCGCTCGCACCGTCCACAGCGTTCAGGCCGTCAAAGGCCATGCCGTAGATACCCACGCTGCCATCGGCATTCAGGACAAAGCTGTCGTCGCTGGCAGTGCCGATCAGGCCGGCATTGACTGCGGACAGCACCTCTACATTGGAGAAGGTGATACCACTGTTTTGCGCTTCGTTGTCGACACCGCTCAATGTCCAGTCGGCGCTGTCTGCACCGGTGACACTGTCATTGCCCAGTTTGGCGTCGACGTTACTGATATTGCTGAAGGCAATATCGTTGGCAGTGACCGCATTCGAGCCGGTGACGACGAAGGTATCCGCGTTGTCAGACGCCGCCAGGCTGCCGCCGATGGCGGCCTCGATACCGGTGAAGAGGATGCCGCTGGTGCTCGCCTCACCGTTGTTGCCGGTCAGGGTTACAACGTCGATAGCTGACACAGTGTCACTGCCCAGGTCTGCATCCACACTGTTCACGCCACTGAAGCTTATGCCGGCCGCATCGAGGCTGTTGCTGCCGGTGACATTGAAAGTATCCGCGCCGGTGCTGCCGGCCAGCACCGCGGCCACCGCGCTGTGGATATTGCTGAAGATGATCGAGCCGGCGCTCAGCCGGTTGTCACTTCCGGACAGGGCTAGGCCCGCCGCGAATGCGCTGGCATCCAATGCGTTAACGCCGGCGAGGCCGTCTACGAAGCCCAGATCGCTGAACGTCATATTGTAGGTATCGACACTGCCGTCGGCGTTCAGGACAAAGCTGTCGTCGCTGGCAGTGCCAACCAGGCCGGCATTGACTGCGGACAGCGTCTCTACATTGGAGAAGGTGATACCACTGTTTTGCGCTTCGTTGTCGACACCGCTCAATGTCCAGTCGGCACCGTCTGCACCGGTGACACTGTCATTGCCCTGCTTGGCATCGACGTCGCTGATGCCGCTGAAGGCAATATCGTTGGCAGTGACCGCATTTGAGCCGGTGACGACGAAGGTATCCGCGTTGTCAGACGCCACTAGGCTGCCACCGATGGCGGCCTCGATACCGGTGAAGAGGATGCCGCTGGTGCTCGCCTCACCGTTGTTGCCAGTCAGGGTTACTACATCGATAGCAGTGACTGTGTCATCGCCAAGACCGGCATTGACATCGGCTACCCCACTGAAGCTGATACCCGCGGCATCGAGGCTATTGGTGGCAGTGACCGTGAAAGTATCCGCGTCAGAACTGCCGGCCAGTGCCGAGGCCACCGCGTTGTGGATATTACTGAAGATGATCGAAGCGGCGTTCAGCTGATTGTCACTGCCGGTAAGGGCTACACCCGCTGCATAGGCACTGGCATCGAGGGTGTTGGTGCCGCCTGCACCATCTACAGAGTCCAGATGACTGAAGTTCATGCCATAGGCATCGACGCTGCCGCCGGCCTGTAGCACGAAGTTATCATCGCCAGCGGTGCCGATCAGCCCCCCATTGTCGGCAGACAGCGCCTCCACGTTGACGAAGGTAATACCATTGTTCTCCGCCTGATTACTGGTGCCGGTTAGAGTCCAGTCGACACCATCGGCACCGGTGACACTGTCGCTACCCAGTTGGGCATCGACACTGGTGACGCCGCTAAAGGCGATATCGTTGGCAATAACTGAATTGGAGCCGGTGACAGTAAAAGTATCCGCACTATCAGATCCTTCCAGGCTGCCGCCGTTGACGGCTTCTATGCCGCTGAAGAGAATACCGCTGGTGCCCACCTCTCCACTGTTACCAGTCAAGGTTACAACTTCGATGGCAGTGGCAGTGTCGTTGCCACCTCCAGTGTCCACTTCATCGACAGCGTCAAAGGAAATATTACCCGAGAGAGTGAAGGACTTATTGCCGTCGACCGCCAGCACATCATCCGCAGAGGTCAGCGTAAAGCTATCCAGTCCAGCGCCGCCGGTAATACTGCCACTACCCGCGACTGTCACAGTCCCCAGGGTATTGGTGGTGTCCGCGCCGCTGCCGCCGACACTGAGGGAAAAATTATTGACGTCAACACTGCCATCGCTGGTAAAGGATCCGCCGGCGATCATCGATAGGTCACCGCTGTCAGCGGATATAGTTACACCATTCTCAATGCGAATATCGCTGAATGAATCCAGCGTGAGCGTCGTCGCGGCACTCCAGCTTACATCGCTGGAGATGCGGATACCATCCGCGTAGTCGGTGTCGGGATCACCGTCGTCAGTAATCGGCAGGCCGCCACCATCGGCGGTATTTGCATCCGTCACCGCGATGGTGACATTGTTAGAATCCAGCGCGGTCTCTAGGCTGGCAACAGAGATACAGTTGGTTGAGCAGCTATCGGAGATATCCAGCCAGCCTGGATCCAGCAACCACTGGCCGGTCTCTCCTCCAGAGAGACTCAATGTGGACACAAACATGGTGTCCTCACCCAGACGCAGATTGACCTTGCCGGAAGTCTCGACGAAACCGCCGTCACCGCCGAGCGCACCGGACTCGGCGCGAATGCTGCCGGCAAAGTGAGTGCTGTCATCGGCCCAGACGATGACCTTGCCGCCGTCGCCGTTGCCGATACCGCTGGCGTTGATATCGGCTTCGGCACTGACGACGGTGGTCTTTGCATTGCGCACACTACCGTTCTTGCCCTGATAGCCACCGCCGATCAGTACCTCGCCGCCGCCGGCCGTGCCGCGGGCATCGATGGTGCCGCTGACTGCGACCTCGTCACCCAGCACCTGAGCCAGGCCGCCCTCGCCCGCACTGCCGCGCACGGCGATCTGACCGCTGTGGGTGGCGCTGTCACCCTCGATAATGACCTCACCGCCTTTTGCACCCGATGCGTTCAGCGAGCCACTGTTGACGGCACCGGAGCCGGAGCCGAACAGGCGTATCTTGCCGTCGCTGGTGTCTATGCCGCGGGCGCGCACCGTGCCCTCGTTGTTGACCGCAGAGGTGAAGAGGTCACCGGAGACACTGGCTTCCATCAGCACCTTTGCGCCTTCGATATGGCCGCGGTTCAGCACGGCGCTGTCGAGACCCATCTGGTTTTCCATCACCTCCTTGGTGATCTTGACCCCGATCATGCCGTCGGCATCGAAGGTCAACACCGCCTCGTCGGCGGCGGCGAGGCTGACCATCTCGGCGCTGATCAGGCCGCTGGCCGCGTTCGTAACCTGCTTGCCCACCAGTACCGCGCTGGCCGCGTTGATCACGCCGCGGTTGACCACCACGCCGGCGCTGCCGTCTTCACCCTTAAAGGCGACGTTGCCGCTCATAAATTCGGACGGGTTGACATCCAGGCCGGCGGCGGTGATGGCCCCCACGTTGACCGTTGCGGTCTCGGTAAAGAGCACGCCGCGGGGGTTGGCGAGAATCACATGGCCGTTGGCCTCTATGCTGCCGCGGATGTCGCTGGGGCTCTGGTCGAGAATCCGGTTCAGCACCACCGATGAGGAGTCGGGCTGCAGGAACTTGACGATCTCTTCTTCGCTCAGGTTGAAGGAATCCCAGTCTATCGCCAGCAGGTCCGTTTTCTGGTCGATAATGGTGGTCAGGTCGCTGGTGCTGATGGAGCCGTCGCCGCCGACCACGGTGCCGCCTTTCGGCGCGGCCAGTGCGGCGGGGCTGGCGATCTGGCCGGCGATCAATCCCGCCCAGGCCAAGTGGGATACCTTGATGGCCGAAGTGAGTTTCTTCAGTTCGAGCGTCATTTTTTTAACTTTCATGCCGGTACCTTGCGAAGAGCTTCCTGCCCTAATTCAGCAGTCGATAATTTTGGAAATCAGTCAAAGAAGAAGGAGAAATCTGCGTAGACAGCCGGGTCGTCCGGGTCTTCCCCCGTGCCCTCGATGGAGGACTTGGACATGGTCGGCCAAGCCACGGAAATCTGGCTGGCGAAGGCCTCCTCCCAGCTCAGCTTGAACAGCAGGCCCGCACCGGAGAAACCGGCCCAGTCGTCGTGGATGTCTTGTTCGTAGTTGTTGACGACGCCGTAGCCACCGTCGGCAATCAGTGCCACCTGCAGGATATCGTTCAGGCGGTTGCCGAAAATGCGCGGGTTCATCGCATCGGGGAAGTCGAAGTACCACTCCGCGGACAGCAGGCCGACGCGGTCGGCAGAGAAATCGCGCACGTCGAAGGCGCGCACGCCATTGGCACCACCCAGGGAGAACTGCTCGAAGGACGGCAGACTGCTGTCGCTGTACTGCCAGCGGCTCTTCAGGATCAGCCGCGACCGTTTGTCGGTAAATGGCAGCGGCACGAAGAACAGCGAGCTGGTATCCATGGCGAATTTGGTGAAGTCGTCGCCCCGCTCAGCATCGACTTCTTTCTGGTGCTCGCCATACTGAATCTTTGCATTCAGTATGTTCAGCATGGGCACGGCGCCGTTGGAGAGGCTGTCCATATAGAGCCCCAGTTCGCCGCCGTAGATATGGTCGCCGGGTTCCGGGAGTTCGATGATGGCCTTCAGGTCCGATTGCTTGTCCGTCAGGCTGAAGGAACCGGTGAGGTTAAAGTCGCGGGAGCGGCGGAACTTGTGATCGACGCTTACGGCGTAGCTCTCGTTCACGCCTTCGATGCTCAGCAGGTTGACGACATTCTTCGGGTTTTCCAGGTCTTGCAGGGAAAACTCGTTGTAGTCTGCGGAGAACTGCAGACGGGTACGGGGGCCGAACAGCGGCAGGCTGTAGCGGAACTGGCCCAGGTCGGAGCCGAAGTCCGAATCCAGGTTGTCCGCATTACTGGACTTGAGGTATCCAATGGTCAGGGCATCACCGATACCCAGCGGATTGAGCCAGTCGATCGAGGTGAATGCGCGCTGATCGCCGGTAAAGGTGGAGCCGTGGTTGTCCATGCGCGTCACCATCCGCCAGGGATTCTCGTCACGCACCTTGAGGTTCAGCTTGGTTTCGCCGGGATTGTCGCCGGCACTGAAATAGCCGGTGATATTCAGGCTCGGCAGGTCGTTGAGCAGATAGAGCCCCTCTTCGATACTCTCGTGATTGACCAGCTTGCCGCGCTGGTCCTCGAAGGGTTTCGCCAGCTGCTCCAGCGAATATTTCCTGTTGTCTTCTACCGCGACCTGGCCAAGCAGACCCTCCTGCACCGTCAGGGTGACGATACCGTCTTCGACTTCCTGTGCCGGTATCTGCACCTGCGCCAGGAAGAGGCCCTGGCGGCGATAGAAGCGCGTCAGCTCGGCAGCTATCTCCTCCAGATCCCCGTAGCTCAAGCCGCGCTCGGCATTTTGCTTCTCGATCACACTGACCAGCTTGCGCAGATGTGCGGGACCCAGCTCCTCCGGCCGGTAGCGGGCATTCATGCTGTCGAGCACCAGCGCCAGTTCCTGCAGATTTTCGACCGTATAACCACCGGCGAGGATCTTGTCCTCCTTCATAAATTTGACGCGCAGCTGTTCGGCCAGCGCTTCCACCGTCTCGCGGTCGATACCAAATTCCGGGTATTCCTCCAGGCGGTGGAAACGGAATTTTTTCACGGTGATGCGCGGCCCGTGAGTGCGTCGCGCCACTTCCGGTATTTCGGTATCAAGGTTTGGATCCCGGGCCTCGTGGGTTCGCTGCAGGAACTCGCGCGTGACATCGGGTTCGCTGATGGTGGGTACATCCTGCTCGAAGGCCGCACGCACGCGGCTGCGGAAACTGCCCTCATCCTCCTGGGCGCACACCGATGCCGATAGCAACAGCACACCGCCCCCGACGAGCGCCAATTGATCTCTGTAGCGCGCAAGCATATACCCCCCTTACCAATCCCTGTATTAGTCTCTGGCCAAAACGGTACCCGGCGACGAGCGCCGCGGCTGCTTTTTAATGCGTCCTCGCGGACTTATGGCCGGCCCGCGGGCCGCCTTTCTCTAGAAAAAACTGTTAGTTGAAGTCCCGCACGACCCGGAAGCCGGTCAGACTGTCGGCCTCACCGCTGTGCAGGCGCTTTGTGGTGGCCAGGCAGCGGCTCATCGGGTCTTCGCGGCTACCGCCGGCGGCCATCAGCTGACCGTCCGCGCCGAGAACCCATTCCTGCACGTTGCCCACGGCATTGACGAGACCGAATTGATTGGCCGTGCCCGCCTGCACTGCAACCAGTTCGGCCCCTTTTTCGATACCGCCATACTTCAGGTGGCAGTTGCGGTCCGCGACCTCGCGTTGACCGTTGGCGCTGGCGGCGGCAAACCACTCCCGCTCCGTCGGCAGCCGGTAGGCGCGACCGGTCTGTGCGCTCAGCCAGTCGATATAGGCCTGGGCCTGGGCGAGGGTTATGTTGTTGGCCGGCAGGTCGTCGGCGCCCAACTCCAGGCCATCACACTGGCCGGAGGCGCGGCAGAATCGGCGCAGCTCGCCGTTGCTCACCTCGTATTTACTTATCACCAGGGCTTTGCGCACATCGCCGGGCACCACCACCATACGCGGCGCCTCCGTGCCGTCGGCCAGCCGGTCGGCGCAGGTGTAGCGGTGACCGCGGCCGCCGCTGCCCGGGCGCAGATGGGCGCAGAAATCGAGATCAAACTCCTGCAGTACCTGCTGCTCCGGCAGCAGCGCTCTGGCCTCCTGCAGCAGGGGCTCGGTGCGCAGCGGGTCCTGGGCCGCCAGGCGCGTGAGACAGGCGTTTATTTCCGAGCCCAGCACCGGGCGTATCTTCTGGGCCTTCAGCCCGTCCAGGGCACCGAGGCGGTTCAGGTGCGTCGACACAGCGGCGATATTCATTTTGAAACCGCAACGCAGGGCCAGCTCCATCTCATCGAGCACAGCGTCTATCTGCCGCTGCAGTTTGAGCGCCTCCTGGCGGCGCTGCTCGCGCAGTTCCTGCTGTCGCAGCCGTTCCGCCTCGCGCTCGGCGGCCAGGCGCTCCGCCTCGAGGCGCGCGCGCAAGGCCTCGCGCTCCTCGGCCAGCTGCGATCTGATGGCGGCCGCCTCGCTGGAGTCGCCGTACCAGTGCGCCGCGCTCGCCAGCATGGCGTCCGCCTGATCCAGGTTGCCGAGGTTCAACTGACCGGTGGCTGCGGCGATAAAGAGTTCGAAGATCTGCCGGCGCGAGGCATCCACATAGGCCGCATCCGATGGGTTCAGCTCCGCGTACTCCTGCAGCTCCAGCTCCAGATCCTCCTCCCAGGAAGGCGTGAGGATACTCAGACCAATCAGGCGGTCGATGGCTTCGCGCTTATCGGCAATTCTGCGCTCCAGCAGCTCGCGCTGCAGCTTCTGCTCCAGCTCGATTTTTACTCTCTGCTGTTCCGCCGCGTTCTGCTGCTGCAGGTGGCCATAGCCCACCACGGCCCCCACCAGCAGTGCCACAAAGGCACTGCCAAACACCCACTTCCAGGTGTTGTTGACGAAAAATCCCTGTACGAATTTCTCGACCGTTGCGGTGCGGTCTTCGCGCTTGAGCTCCAGCGCGGCCTCCAGGGCGCGCCACTGGCGGCGACTCAGGGAGCGGATTCTCTTCGGCTTGAGGCGCCGCTCCAGGGCTTTGTCGGCGGGCACCTTGCCGTAGGGGTGGCGCCCGGCGAAGAGTTCGTAGGCCACGCAACCCAGCGCGAAGACGTCGTCGCTCGGCGCCGGCTCGCCGCCCCGCAGCATCTCCAGGCTGGCGTAGGCAGGGGTCAGGGCTCCCAGGGTTCTGGCGTCAAAGACGGTCTTCTCCCCCGCCCTGCTCGCCATGCCGCCCTCGGAAACCGCGCGCGCGATGCCGAAGTCGAAGACCTTTGCCCCCTTCTTCTTGGTGACAAAAATATTGCCCGGCTTGAAGTCCGAGTGAACGATATTGTGGGAGTGGGCGTAAATCAGGGCCTGGGAGATATCCCAGAGGATGGCGCGGGCCCGCTCGAACTCCAGGCCCGTCTCTGCGTGCTCGCGCAACAGCCGGTCGAGCGGCGCCCCCTCGAGGAACTCCATCGTCATGAAGACGCGGTCGCCCTCGCGGTCGAAGTCGTACACCGTTACGATATTCGGGTGCGCCAGCGTCTGCGACTTGCGCGCCTCCCGCTGCAGGGAAATAAATGCATCCGGGTGCTGGCGGAAGTCGTCGTTCAGCAGCTTGATGGCCACATAGGGTTCGCTGTCGCTGGCTTCCAGCTTGCGGCGGTCGAGCGCCTTGTACACAGCGCCCATGCCGCCGACACCGAGCAGCTTATCCAGCTCGAAGCGGCCCTTGATCACCGTCTTGGTGACGGCGCCCGAGGTTTCAGACTCGAAAAATGCAGCGGCGCGCACCGGCGCGGCATCTGTGCGGCTGGGCGCGGAGGCCCTCGGGCCGGGTTTAAGCACCGTGGCATCGGCCGTGAAACCCGCCGCAGCCGTGGGAATAAGGCCGGGATTGGCACTCACGGGTGGGTGATCGTTGGCTCCGGTATTGTCCCGGGCAACGAAGACTGTGGTGTCGCCATCCTCGGTTGCGCTTTCAGCCGCCTGATTTCCAGAGCGTCTTCCAGGCCCCACCAAACGCGTCTTATCGTCCAAATCCGCCTCCATGGAGTTTTTATTGCGGCACATCCCGGTTCCGCATCAGCAGTTGAAAAACCAACTTTCGGTGATAGGCAAATAAAGCAGGCGCGCAGTATACCCAAGCCCAGATACAGCAACAATGACCAGAAGCACAAATACATCCAGCAACTACAAACTTGACACCGCTGTACAGGTTTCTCGGCAAGAAAAAACAAGCCCGCAGCTAAAAAAACCCTCTTTTCAAATTTTTTCCAATAAAAAATCGTGTCAGAGACAAACCCGCTTAATCGAAAAAATTTAAATTGATTGCAGCCAACCGCCTATCTGCCTCAACGATAAATCACAATCTTAAAAATTGGTGTCAGAGTGGACTTTCCCCGATCTTAGCAAAGCGCCAGCCTTACATTTTTTTCCTCAGAAAATTCGTGCCAGAGTCGATTAAATATCTGGCAAACAAGGTTTTTTTTTGAATTTTCCTCTGTTTTAATGCAGCCAATTGCCACTACGGCAAGACCTTGACTACTGCGATATCGCGGCGGTAAAGGAAGCACCACCAAAGTCACTGACCATATCCAAGAGGGATTTCTTATGGCTATCTACATGAACTTCAACAACAAGTCGCCGGCTGGCAACGTAACCGCAAAAGGCTACGAGGACTGGATTGAAGTTGACAGCTTCAACTTCGGTGTCGGCCGCGGTATCAGCATGGAAGCCGGCGCCATGGCCAACCGCGAAGCCACTCGCCCGAGCATTAGCGAGATCACCGTAACCAAACGCATCGACGCTGCCTCCGGCGGTCTGTTCAAGGCTTCCGTTTCCGGCGACGAAGGTGTTACCGCAGAGATTCACGTGGTACAGACCGGTGCCAACTCCGTGGAGAAGTACGCTGTCTACAAGCTGGAAGATGCCATCATCTCCTCTTACAGCATCAGCGCCTCCGCCGGCGGCCCGCCGCAGGAGTCCATCTCTCTGAGCTTCTCCAAGATCGAGGCTGACCTCAACCACGCCGACAAGACCAACAAGAACCCGAAAAACATGCGCGTGGGCTACGACCTCGCCACTGCGACCGTACTGTAAGAAGCAGCTTTTCGCTTCTCACCGCAGGGGCCGAGACCCGCAGCCAGGCGCTGCGGGGCTGCGGCCCCTCTGTGTTTCGAGACCTCAGGGAATTGCGCGGCTGGGTTTTTCTGGGATTAGCCATGTATTTGGATGTTGAAAACAGGCAAGGCGTTCGCTATCGCGTAAGGGAGGGATGGTATCAGCCACCATTCTCATCGCCGACTTTTGCCGGAAGCAATGTCGACCTCCAGCTGCTCCTGAGTTTTGACGATGCAGCCATCGAACAGATCTGTAATCAATTTCTCCGCATGGGGCCGCAGTTCCCGGACCTTGCCGATCCCCGCAGCCAATTTGAAAACCGCCAGCTGCACTCGCCCGATACGCATGCGCCGGTAAGCCTTACCGATCGACAGAAGGCCATCTATCTTGCCCTGGCCGAGCAGCGCCTGATCATCGAGGAAGATCCCCGCAGCGACGACCAGCTGGCCGAAGAGCAGTCCGCGCTGTCCGCGCAGATCCGCAGGCTCCTGCAGCAGATCATCGCCGAAGAGCGGGCCGAGGCGGCCCGTATCCAGAGAGAACATGAGCAGCGCAGCATCTGGGGAAAGACGGGCGCCTATATCAAGCGCGGTGCCGAAGGCCTCGGCAACGCGGCCTGGAGCCTGGCGGTGTGGGTCAAGGACGTTGCCGAAGTGGCGGCGGCGATCCACCCCGCGCGCCAGACATTCGCCGCCGCCAGCGCCGCCTCCGACTATATCTACCACGACAAACCGCTGGAGGCCTCGGCGCGGGAATATCTGGCCGATGTAAAAGCCGAAGTTGTCGATGTGCTGGGTTTCGACCCGAGCGCGATCACCGCGGAACAACTCCGGCAGGCCTTCGAAATCGCCGAACTGATCTATGACGACCCGGCCCTGCGCAGCGCCATCGCTCAATTTGCCCGGGACTATGTCAAGGCCCAGCACAGTCTTGAGGTCGCTGAATTCGCCGGTGGCGGCCTCTTCGAGATAGTGCTCACCATAGTACTGGCGGCGGTGACCGGAGGCGCCGGTGCCGCGGCCGCACTGGCGAAGAATACGCGCCTGCTGACCCGCTTCGAGCGCATCGGCGAACTGATGATACGCTTCGCCAGGCTCAAGAAGCGCCGCCAGCAGCTGGCCCGGAACAGGGCGGCACAGACCAGCGGAGCCAGTTTCTCCGACCTCGAATCCGTCGACGCGCCCGCCCCACAGACGCCGCCCGCGCAGCCGGCGGGCAGGTCGAACGCCGCCGGCGCCGGCAAGGCCAGCACCTCCGGCGACAGCAGACCCACGGAAAACGCCGGCGAGCCGGACAGGATCAGCAGCGAAACCGGCCGCAACCAGAACGGCGAGAGCTCCCAGAACAACGCCAGGGCGCTGGAGGGCGGCGAGCCCATCAACCTGAAGACCGGCGAGGAGCGCCTGACCCTGGTGGATGCGGTACTGGACGGCCCGCTGCCACTCACCGTGGCGCGCACCTACCGCAGCAGCAATCCCAATGATTTCGGCATGGGTTACGGCTGGACCCATACCCTCGGCGAATACCTGGAGTGGCGCGGCGAGGGGCGGCCGCTGCACTTCCACGACGCCGAGGGCCGCGTCATCGCCCTGCCCGTGCCCGGCGCCAGCGGCCGCAGCCACAATGTGGTCGAGCAGCTCAGCCTGACCCGCATCAGCGACACACACTGGGTGATATCCCCCTATGGCGCGCCCAACGGGGTACAGAAACACTTCAAACGCGGCGACTCTGCGGACAAGCTGGCGCTTTCCGAAATTTGCGATGGCTACGGCAACTTCCACCGCTTCCACTATGTCGAAGCGCGCCTGATCTGTGTCGAGAGCAGTATCGGCGAAGCCCTGCACCTGAGCCCGCCCAAAGGCGACGCCAACGGCGGGCGCATCGGGGAAATAAAGAGGGAGACCCGCGACGGTCGCATCACCACCCTCGCCCGCTACCAGTACAGCGACGAGGGCGACCTGATCGAAGCCGTCGACGCCGACGGCCACAGCGAGCGCTACCGCTACCACAAACACGTTATCGCCAAGCGCACCCTGAAGAGCGGCTACAGCTTCCACTTCGAGTGGGATGCCGAGGGCCCCGGCGCCCGCTGCCTGCGCCAGTGGGGCGACCCGATCGACGGCCAGCCCACCTACAGCTACCGCTTCGACTGGGACGACGACGGCAAGGGCGTCACCGTCACCGACACCCGCGGCGGCACCGAGCGCTACCGCTTCAACGAGCGCGCCCTGCCCATCTACCACCGCGACCCGGAGGGCGGCGAAACCCTGTACAGCTACAACCAACTGGGGCGGCTGACCCGGGTCCAGCTGCCCAGCGACGAAGGCGTGGAGCGCGAGGAGCGCTACGAGTACGACCGCCATGGCCGCCTGATCAAAAAGATCGATGCCGCCGGCGGCGAACACCGCATCGAATACAACGCCGACGGCCTGCCGGCCAAGATTACCGATCCGGCCGGTCACAGCTGGCAGCGCCGCTACAACAAAAGCGGCCAGATCACCGAGAGTATCGACCCCCTCGGCAACGCCACCAAATACAGCTACAACCCCATCGGCCTGGTGGGCTCAATCACCGATCCGCTCGGCAACGCCACCCGCTACCTGTGGAACCCCCAGGGCAAGCTCAGCGCCGTGCACGACCCGATGGGCCGCGCCCAGCACTACCGCTACGACAGTGCCCAGCGCCTGGTGGAAGTACAACACGGGCCGCAGCAGGGTTACAGCCAGAGCACCCGCTACGAATACGACAGCCAGGACCGCATCAGCGCGGTGACGACGCCGGACGGCGCCCGCACCCAATACCGCTACAACCCCCAGGGCCTGGTGGCGGAGATCATCGACCCGGAAGGCCGCAGCACCCGCTACGACTACGACGGCCTCAGCCAGGTCCGCGCGCGCACCAACCCCGACGGCAGCCGCCTCGAATACCACTACGACGGCGAGCGCAACCTGGTCGGCCTCACCAACGAAAAGGGCGAGCGCTACCAACTCAAATACGACCGGGCCGAGCGCCTGATCGAAGAAATCGGCTTCGACGGCCGCGTCACCCGCTACGCGTACAACTGCGCCGGCCACCTGATCGCCAGCCGCGCCGTCACCGACCCGGATACCGGCAAGGGCATAGACACCGTCTTCGAGCGCGACGCCTTCGGCCGCCTGCTGCAGGAAGTCACGCCGGACGGCGTCACCAGCTTCCGCTACAACCGCCTGGGCCAGCTGGTCGAGGCGGAAAACGCCCAGCGCAAACTGCGCTGGGAATACGACCCCTGCGGCCGCGTCACCGCCGACTGGCAGGATCAGATACAGATTCGCCACCGCTACGACGCCGCCGGCAACCGTGTCGCCACAATACTGCCAGAAGGCGAGGAAATCCGCTTCGGCTACAACCCGGCGGGCCAGCTCGAAAGCCTGCACCGCCGCCCCACGGGTAGCGCTGCGGATCAACTAGTCGCCGCGATCACCCGCGACCAGCTCGGCCGGGAATGCCAGCGGGCTCACGGCAACGGCCTGACCAGCGAAAGGGACTACGACCCCCAGGGGCGCCTGCACAAGATCCGCGTCAAGGCCGCCGGCCCGGTCGATGCCCCCGCACCAAAACCAGTGCACGAGCGCGCCTATCACTACAACCGCACCGGCCAGATCAGCCGTATAGACGACAGCCTGCGCGGCAGCCGCCACTTTTACTACGACGCCCTGGACCGGCTGAGCCAGGTGGACGGCCCCAACCCGGAGCACTTCGTCCACGACCCGGCACACAACATCCTCGCCGCCGCCGGCAGCGCGGACGAGGCCAGGCAGCAGGCCGGAGCATCTCAGGTCAGCGGCAACCGCCTCGCCTTCCGCGGCGACACCCACTACCGCTACGACGCCCAGGGCAACCGCATCGCCGCTCTGCGCGGCAAGGGCCGGAAGCTGCAGACCCGCTATCACTACGACGGCCGGCAGCAGCTGGTCAGGGTCGAGCGGGTAAGAGTCGACGAAAGCGGAAAGGAACACCTCCAGCGGGAAACCCACTACCGCTACGACCCACTCGGCCGGCGTATTGCCAAAGTTGATGGCGAGAAACAGGTGGAATTCCTCTGGGACGGCGATGTGCTACTCAAGGAAAGCACCAGAGACGCCAAGACCGGGCAGGATTTAAAAGAGAGAACCTATTACTTCGAGCCGGGCACCTTCAAGCCGATCGCCCTTTGCGAAGATGGCGAGGTCTATCACTACCATCTCGACCACCTGGGTACGCCGGACGCGCTGACCGATAGCAGGGGGGAGATTGCCTGGAGTGTCAGCTACAAAACCTACGGCAATGTGGCCGTCGAGCACTGTACCCGGATAGAGCAGCCGATTCGCTTTCAGGGTCAGTACTTCGATGAAGAGACCGGGCTGCATTACAACCGGTTTAGATATTACGACCCGAATATTGGGCAATTCACTACGCAAGATCCTATAGGACTTATCGGGGGATCAAACAACTATCAGTATGTCATAGCCCCGATTAGGTGGGTTGACCCATTCGGTTTAAAGTGCAAAGAACTCAATGACTTTGGAAGGTTCAACACAAAAATTGACGACAAAGTCACTGTTCTTGATGAAAAAGACAGCCTTCCTGAGAGGGTAGCGGAAAGTTTTACAGATTCTGAATATAGAACTGTTATCACAAACGAAGATTTGACTCTTTACCGGATTTACGGTGGTGATGCAAAACTTGGTGGAGCATTTGCTTCGACATCACCAGCGCTCAACAGGATTCAAGCAAAAATAGATGCCGCCCTTCTACCAGAGTGGAAAAACACAAGGATCTATGAGGCAGAGATTGTTGTTCCCAAAGGTACACGTCTAAATATTGGGAAAGTAGCACCCCAAAAGATAGAATCTACAGGAACCTTACTGAAAGGTGGAGCGGATCAAATACTAATGCCACAAGGCTGGCCCGAAAGCTGGGTTGTAAGCGTACGAAGAGTATCTCCTTAAAGTTGATAAGCGATGCCAAATACACACAACACAAATAGAAAACTCCTTGAAGACCAACTTACAGAGACCATTAGTAAGCTTAAGGAAAAACTAGATGGCTCCCATGAAGATATCGTAGAGGAATACATAAATAAATATGAAGACGCATTAAATTGTCTCAAGAACACCTCAGACAAAGAAATGCAAAAGCAAAAACTACTCTCACTACTTAATTGTACAAGAGGATATCTGGAACACTCTTCTTATTACATGCAGGACTTCCTGGATGAAATGGCTAAAACTGAAAAAATGATCAAGCAGGAATATCCGTGATAGAAGCAAAGTGCTAAGTTGGTCAGGGAATACGAAGAAAACCAAACCAGAAACTTTTGCAGATGTATACCCAGAGTATGGCAAAGGCGAGTTGTACTACTAACCGAAGATGGCGAAAGAATGGATTTCGATAGCGCTGACATTATTCCGAATGAATAGTATGGCAAACAATTATTACCTTATCGCAAAGCCTTCACAACCTCACAGTAGCGCATGGCCGAAACTAATTGCCTATTCTTTTTCTGAACGAAAAGTTTTACTGGAAGAAGGGAAGAGGCACGGCCTTTCGGGTGGAGCAATTTCACTAGATAAATTTAACCCATCTAGCTGGAAGGAATTTTTTGTTGCCACAGACTCCTTATGGTTCCTAGATATGCTATCTGATGGATCCATATCCAACTGCACTGACGAAAAAAGCTTTCAGAAACTACTAGGTAGTAAATGCGGAGTAAAGCAATTCGATTTTTAAATGCTCAACTTGAAATGCTCAAACAGGGTTGGTAAAGGGCACACCAATCGCAGGCACTGAACTTGAATGATTGCCTATAGACCACTAGAACAGTTTATGAATCAGGATATTAACCCTATAAAGGTTAGCACTAAAACGTCAAAGAAAACAGAAGACAAGCAAACTCCGGGCACGATGCCCAAAATGACAAACTCCTAGGATCAGGGGCCAAGTATGTCTATTCTCAGCCAAGAAAAACGGATGATTAACGTCGACTGCCCGCTCGGGAAGGACGCGCTAATCGTTACCTCCATAGACGGCGACGAGCACGTATCGGGACTGTTCCGCTACAAACTCAAGCTACTCTCCGACAACCACACCATCAGCCAGGGCGATATCGTCGGCAAGGTGATGACGGCGAGCATTCACCACGCCAAGACGCCGCGCTACATCAGCGGCTATGTGACCCACTTCTCCATGCACGACGTCAACGCCGAGGGCATGCGCAGCTACACCGCGATACTGCGTCCGGGGCTGTGGTTTACCAGCCTCGGCGGCAAGAACCGCGTTTTCGAGAAGAAGTCCGCCAAGCAGATACTGGAGGAAGTGCTCGGCGAGTACAGCAAAGTCATTAAGTTTTCCACGAAACTCAAGGCGGAGTACATAACACGCGAGTACTGCGTGCAGTTTGATGAAAGCGATTTCGACTTTATCAGCCGCCTGATGTCCGAAGAGGGCATCGTCTACTACTTCAAGCACAGCGACGGACAGCACGAGCTGGTTCTCTGTGACGAGCCGCAGGATTTCTACGACTGCGAATCGGAAAAGATCGAGTACGATGGCGGCGGCAGCCATCCGACCAAACACACCATCAGCAGCTGGGACCGCGTGTTCAACTATCACAGCGGTGGCTTCGAGCTCAAGGACTACAGCGAATTCACCGCCACCAAAGACAACCGGCAGGAAGTCAAAACCACTAATAAGCTCAGTGAAATATCGAGCTATATGCGCAGCCTGTACGGGCTCAACCACTTCGAGCCGGACGGCGAGCACAAACGCAAATTCAAAGACAGCTACCACAAGGCGCTGGCGGAAAGGGCCATGGAGTCCCATGAGGCGAGATTCGATATCGCCTACGGCAGCAGCGACTGCCCGGCATTCAGCGCCGGTGGCCGCTTCGACTTCGACCACACGCTGAGCACGGAGAAAGGCAAATACCTGCTGACCTCGGTGCAGATACACGCGGTCGACAGCAACAGCAGCCAAACCTGGTTCAGGAATTCATTCAGCTGTGTGCCCGCCTCCGCAATGCCGCGGCCGGACCCGCTGGTGCGCACTAACAGGATTCACTCTCCGCAGGTGGCGCAGGTGCTGGAAGTAAAGGCCACGGCCTCAGAAAGCTCCCAGGATCCCTATACCCAGATCAAGGTGAAGTTCCCTTGGAACTCCGCGCAGAACAGCTGCTGGATACGGGTAATGCAGTCCTTCGCCGGCAAGAACTGGGGCGCCAACTTCGTTCCCCGCGTGGGGCAGGAAGTTGTGGTGACTTACATCAATGGCGATCCAGACCGCCCGCTGGTGACCGGCGCTGTCTATAACGGCGACAATCCCGGCCCCAACTATACCGCCACCCAGAGCGGCTGGAAGACGGAATATGAAGGCAGCAAGTTCAACGAACTGCGTTTCGACGACAAGGGCGGTAAGGAAGAGATCTATATGGAGGCCGGCAGGGACCACAACTTCGTGATCCACAACGACCAGACCGGCAAAATCGAAAACAATCAGACCCTGGAAATCAAACAGGATCGCAGTATCACGGTTACCGACGGCAGCGAAATCGTTACCATCGCCAAAGGCGACCAGAAGACCACCGTCGAAGCCGGGAACCACAGCCTCAAGGTCAGCAAGGGGACGCAGACCACCGAGGTGACTGGCGCCATCAAAATTACATCCAACACCTCGATAGAGCTCAAGGTGGGGCCCAGCAGCATCAAGCTGACTCCCTCCGGCATCACCATCAAGGGCGTGACTGTGTCGACGAAGGGCGACGCCAGTGCCGAAGTCAAGGGTGGCGGCATGCTCACCCTGAAAGGTGGCGTAACCACGATCAACTGACGGAGTGGGTTGAACAATGACAGACCTGGTAAAAGTACAAGCCCTGACCGCCGCCGAGCTGCTAAAAAACTTCGAGGTCAGCGAGGAGGCCGAAGAGCACCTGGTGCCGGATACCGCGCCGGAAGTGAGTATCAACCGCCTGATGGACGCGGGCCTCTACCCCGATGCCATCAAACTGCTGGCCCACGGACTGCCCAAGCGCGAGGCTGTCTGGTGGGCCTGCCTGGCGGCGCGCGATGTACAGAACCCGCAAACCGACGAAGACAATATCAACGCACTGCTCGCAGCCGAAAGCTGGGCTATGAAGCCGAGCGAAGAGGCGCGACTGAAGTGCAAAGCGCTGGGCGAGAAGACCAAGCACAAGACCCCAGCCAGCTGGGCCGCCACGGCGGCCAGCTGGTGCCACGGCAGCCTGGCCGCCGAAGGCGAACCGGCGATAGAGCCACCCGAACACCTGTACGCCCACGCGGTAGCCGGTAGTGTCACACTGGCAGCGGTACTGTCCGACCCCGTGGACCCCAGCGAACGCTTTATCCGCTATATGAAACAGGGGCTGGATCTGGCCCGCGGCGGCAACGGCAGAATAGAGGAGTAGTCATGGGAAAACCCGCTTCGCGTCTTACTGATATGCATGTGTGCCCGATGACCACCGGCACAGTGCCCCATGTCGGCGGCCCGATAGTTAGCCCCGGCGGCCCGACGGTGATTATCGGCGGCCTGCCCTCGGCAACAGTGGGCAGCACCTGCACCTGCGTCGGCCCACCGGACTCGGTTGCCATGGGCAGCACGACCGTGATGATTCAGGGAAAGTCCGCAGCGCGAATGGGGGATCCCACTGCGCATGGGGGCAAGATAGTGATCGGGTTTCCCACGGTTCTTATTGGAGGCTGAATTGGATGCTTTCACAGTCTCCCGCAGCAAAGATACCGATAGGAGAAATGCAGAGATTCGCCTCTGTCTCTTATCTTTGAAAGGTTAAATACATATGCAAACCAAACCAGCGCAGAGCGACAGTTTTTTCATCATAAAACCTGAAACAGAAAGGGTTTTTAAGAAAACCGTAGTGGCGCTTTTTTCTGCGATCATATTTTCATTATCAAGCACGGTAACAGCCATGTCTCTATTTGATGCCGGTAAAGCTTACGTTTTTTCACCAGTTCGATTAACCATAACGATGGACAACAAACCTGTCGAGGGCTTAAAAGTCATCCGCAGGTGGTCATGGAATGACGACAAAGGTGAGGACTATGCCTTCACCAATGATGAAGGCCTTGTTGAACTGCCAGAAATTCGGCGAAGGGGGATTACTCAATTTTTCCCCGCCGAGTTCGTTGCAGCCCAACAGATAGTCGTACTGATGGACGGAAAAGAAGAGAGAATATGGTCATTCTCTAAACGGAACCCGGATAAAGATTCAGAGCTTGAAGGTATACCGTTGGATCTTTTTTGCGAACTGAGCAGTGAGGAAAAGATGTACCGGGATTTTGGTCCCGCACTATTTACCAAATGCACATGGAGTGAACAATGAGCCAGTTAGAACCCTTATACGCAGCACGCCTAGCTCAGGATATATATGACCTGAACGACGACCTGCGAAGAGATGATTTTCTGAGAGTTTACAAATCTGATTTTGACGTTGACAAAGACAAAAAATTGAAGGGCGAGACGGGCGCGCTATTTTTTCTAAAAAGCGAACAAACCATTGGAATTGCGACCAATGGAATTGGGAAATTTAAAGGCCAATCATTCATCGCTCTGAAAGGAACAGCCAGCCTTTATGACGCCATTACGGATCTCAACGCTGGAATAAAGCGCTTCTATACCGGCGGCCAGGTCCATCAAGGATTTTACTATACCTTTTCCTCTTTTCTGCCGCAGATAGAGAGGTTTGTGCAAAAGCTCCCCAATGATACGCACACGATTCATTGCGTTGGCCACAGCCTCGGAGGCGCGCTCGCCACCCTGACTGCGGACTGGCTGGCGTGCAATACCGAAAAAAACGTAAAGCTTTATACCTTTGGAAGCCCTAGGGTAGGCCTCAATCATTTTTCCAGCAACTGCAGACGCCGCCTAACAGATGACAATATCTATCGTGTCTACCACCGCAACGACCCGGTACCAATGGTCCCAACCTGGCCGTTTATTCATGTTCCAGATAGCGGAAAAGGTGATTTGCAGCTTCTATCTCCAAATTCACTGAACCCCATTGACCATCACAGCTCCAACACCTACCGCAAATCGGTATCCCAGGGCGGAAAGGGTACCGCAAGTTTGGACTGGGAGGTATTGCGAAAGCGTCGACCCAAGGGCGACCTGGAACAAAGCGTCGAGGCTTGGCTGAAGTCCGACTCAATTCTCTCTTTGTCAATGAATACTGCTTGGATGGCGGGTGAAGCACTGCTTTGGGTATTGAAAAAAATTGGCCACCTCGCAGGCATCTCGATAGTCGTATCCGGCAGCACCGCATTCACACTTCTGGATAGACTGGCAATATTTATGCACAAGGCCTACCAGATCAGCAAAGAGATATCCTTCTGGGTGTTGCGCCTGATCAAGCGCTTGGCACAGCTGATTGGGCTTACTGTAGCCGACAACGTCAACATCACCGTTGCCTTTATAAGGATGGTGTTTCTGAGACTCCATCGCGCAGTATCCGATCTGGTAATGCGTGCGGGTCGTATGATCAACTGATAGTACGGGTAGCCCCATCTAAAGGGGCTACTCTTCGTTCAGTCAATGTAGTAAGGAATATGCCTGAAATTCTACCGTTAAGCGCTTTTTTGAGTATTTTGGTTGTGGCCCTAACAGTCGTCGACTGCCACTTGGCCAGCAAAAGCAGTAGAGGTTCAGAAAGCAGTAATCCCGGCCGAGATCGCCTGAGCGATCTCGCATTGTTCACACCTTTCCTGGCGCTGTTTTATACGGAGAGCTTCTGGGTAAGCCTGGCTTGTACCCTGCCGATCATTTTCTCTTCCCTGGTGGCGCAATGGGGTTGCTACCGGAGGGGCTGGCTGGAGAGTCCGCCTGAACTCCATATTCTCGCACCGGGGAGCTATCTGCTGGCGGTTGTGGGATATTTCGCGTTTTTTCACGATGGACCTCTGGCCGGAGCAGGTCCATCTCCTGAGGCAATGCCGGAAGGCGCACCGGAAGCAGCCTCCTACTGGTCGATCTTCTGGCCATACGCGGCTTACCTGGCGTGTTTGCTGTTCACTGTCACCCGAAAGAGTACCGACGGCATCTGTCTATCGACTCTTGTTATGGTTCTAGCGGTAACCATTCTGCCGTTTTTTACCGGCCACTACTGGTGGGCCATGGTGGCGGGTTTCTGTATTCTTGCAGTCACTGTGCGCAGGGCATTCAGGGTATTGGAACCCGGCAGCGGAGGGGCATTGTCGTTTGTGAGCGGTTATTTCTACTTGATAGCCGCGTTCGGAAGCGTATTGGTTTACACGATCCTTTTCTGACTGGAATCAAGCGGTTGTTTGGCCGCCCCGGCAGTAAATACTGCCAGGCCGACCTCGAATCGTTGACGGAATCAGTTGATCCGATAGCTGAAGTCACCCTCCTCGGTGGCGCCAATATGAATCGCGGTTACCTCCTCGCCCTTCGCCATACGGTCCAGGCACTCGCTGGCCAGTGACGGTAGCAGGGTCCGGTTCAATATCACCTCGATATTGCGCGCGCCGGTGTCCGACTCCTGGCAGCGGGCGACAATGTTGATCAGTACGTCCTCGTCGTAGCTAAAGGCGGCACCGTAGTGCTCCTTTACCCGCTTCTCGATACGGCGCATATTGATCTTGCAGATTTCCACCAGATCCTCGTCGTCCAGCGGATAGTAGGCGATGACATTGGCGCGCCCGAGGAAAGCCGGTTTGAACTTCTGCAGCAGGTGCGGGCGGATATTGTCCAGAAGTACGTCCGGGTCCGGTTTCTCCTCCACCTGGCTGAATATGGCACGGATCGCATCTTCGCCGGCATTGGAGGTCATGATGATGACGGTGTTCTTGAAGTCGATATCGCGCCCTTCACCGTCCTTGATCGTCCCCTTGTCGAAGAGGTTGTAGAAAATATCCTGTACACCCGGGTGGGCCTTTTCCATCTCGTCCAGCAATATCACCGAGTAGGGCTTGCGGCGGGCCGCCTCGGTGAGTACGCCGCCTTCACCGTAACCGACATAACCGGGCGGTGAACCGAGCAGCATGGAAACCTTGTGCTCCTCTTTGAATTCGGCCATGTTGATGGTAGTGATATTCTGCTCGCCGCCGAACAGTTCGTCGGCCAGGGCCAGCGCCGTTTCGGTCTTGCCCACACCGCTGGTTCCGCAGAACATGAACACGCCCACCGGTTTGCGCGGATCGGTGAGACCGGCGCGCGAGGTCCGGATCGCCTGAGCCACCGCTTCTATCGCATGGGGCTGACCGATTACCCGCTTGTTCAGCCGTTCGGCGAGTGTCTGCACGGCGACTATTTCGTCGCTGACCATTTTGCCGACCGGGATGCCGGTCCAGTTGGCGACCACTTCGGCGATGGCCTGCTCGTCCACCGCGGGTTGCATCAGCGGCGTATCGCCCTGTACTTCCCGAAGCTGGCTGTGCAGCGACTGCAGTTGCTGCTTCAGGTCCGCTATAGCGGTTTGATCGGGACTCTCGCCGTCGGAGCGGCGCTGGAACAGGTCGTCGATCTGCCGGTGCATCTCTTGAATCTGATCGATCAGTTCAGATTCCTGCTCGCGCTGGCTTTGCAATGCGGCGAGGCGCTCCTGCGCTGCCCGTTTTTCCTCGGCCAACGCTTGCAGCTGCTCTTCGTGGGCGCCGCTGGCGGCATTCTCGCGCTCCAGTTTTTCGATGGTGGTTTCCGCGCGGGCGATAATGCGTTGCGCGTCCTCGATCGCGCCCGGTGTCGCAGACTGCCCAAGGGCTACCCGCGCACAGGCGGTATCCAGCAGGCTGACGGACTTGTCCGGCAGCTGGCGGCCGGGAATATAGCGGTGCGACAGCTTTACCGAGGCGACAACGGCTTCATCTAGTATGCGTACACGGTGGTGCGCCTCCAGCGAAGTCGCTATACCGCGCATCATATCGATGGCCTTTTCCTCGTTCGGCTCCTCGACCTTTACCACCTGGAAGCGGCGTGTCAGCGCGGGATCGCGCTCGAAGTATTTTTTGTATTCGGCCCAGGTGGTGGCGGCAATGGTGCGCAGCTCGCCGCGGGCCAGTGCCGGTTTGAGCAGGTTGGCGGCGTCGCCCTGCCCTTCCTTTCCGCCGGCGCCGATCATTGTATGGGCCTCGTCGATAAAAAGAATGATCGGCGTCGCCGAAGCGCGCACCTCTTCGATCACCGACTTGAGGCGGTTTTCGAACTCCCCTTTGACACTGGCACCCGCCTGCAAAAGGCCGAGATCCAGGGTGCGCACGGCAACGCCCTTGAGCGGCTCGGGTACATCGCCGCTGACGATGCGCAGCGCAAATCCCTCCACCACAGCGGTCTTGCCCACACCGGCCTCACCGGTCAGTATCGGGTTGTTCTGGCGGCGGCGGGTCAGGATATCGATACACTGGCGGATCTCGTCGTCCCGCCCCAGCACCGGGTCTATTTCCCCGTTGCGAGCGCGCTCGGTCAGGTTGATCGTGTATTTGTCCAGTGCCGGCGCCTTGCTGGCCGCGGCGGCCACCGCCGCGGCGCCACCGTCGTCAGCCGCGGCGGCCAGGTGGTTCGACTCACCGCTGTGCCCGTAGATGGCGCGTGCGGTCTCGCGAATGGACTCCGGCGCAATGGCCTTCAACGCCGGGCAGGATTCCAGCAGCTGGCGGCGCGCCCCCTCATCCAGCAGCAGTGCCGCAAGCAGGTGGCCGGAGCTGAGAGATCGGTGCCCATAGTCGATGGATGCCAGCATCCAGGCGTTCTTTGCCGCCTCGACGATGGTGGGCGACAGCGCCGCCGGGCGACTGCTGCCGGACTTGAATCCGGCGATGGTGGCGGCCAGCTGTTTGGCAAAATTGGACGGGTTGACGTCGTGCTTTTCCAGCAGGTGGTAGAGATCGGTATCCGACTGGTCGAGCAGCTTCAGCAGCCAATGCTCCAGCTCCACATTGTACTGGTTCTGCGCCAGGCACAGCCCCGCCGCGCCCTCCAGCGCGTCGCGCATCAGCGGCGTCATAGTATCCACAAGCCGTTTCAGGTCGATATTGATCATGGGCAAAGTTCCTTTTTGATATTGGTGTTCAGGCGGCGGGCAGGGCCTCGTCGGGCGAGAGCCGGTCCGCGCTCAGGGTTATTTCCACGCGCTGCCCGCCCTGGTGCTCACTGCTCATATGAGTGTTCCAGCCGAGCAGGGGCTGGCTGTCGGGCTCGTCGATCAACTGCACCGGCACCACATGATCGGTGCACAGCGTCACGGATATTTCAAAGTCCATCTCTATGCCGGCACTGAACTGAATGAAAGACTTCAGGGCTTCCAGCTTGGCGGTGCCGGGGGCGATGGCCATAAACTGCTCGTACGCCATCGGCTCAACCACGACGCGAAATTTGTTTTGCGCCTGGAAGCACTGGGTGCCCAGTACGGAATTGGTGCCGAGACAGTTGTTCACGCCCTGCGGATAGCCGGGCCCGGGCAGGCGGCAGAGCACGTCCTCGGGCAATTGATCCCACTGCCCCTGAAACTGCTCGATGGTGACATTGAGGCCGAAGTACTGCCGGATCATGCTCGCCAGCGCCGCGGCGGAGCACTGCTGGCGGCTCAGGTGTCCGGCCAGCCCCAGTAACGCCTCATCGGGGATCGGCATGCGGTAGCGCATTTCGCTGGTGCCCAGGCCGGACAGGGATGCGAGCGCCTGGCTGAACAGATCCGGCTCCCGCTCCCTGCGCAGGCGCTGGCGCTCGTAATTCACCGGGAGCTGGTACTTGTGCCAGGCCTGGTAGAAAAGCGAGATATGCCTGTGGTTGAAGATATCGAGGAAATCGCGCAGCGCGGTGTTCTTCTCGCGCAGCTCCTTCAGCACCACTTCGGTCAGATAATAGGGCATTGCGCCCTGGCTGCCGATCAGGCCGGTAAAGCCCACCTGCATCCACCACTGTTTCGACGCCTCGGCGCTGTCACTGGCGTCGCGCTGCTCCAGGCGCAGCACGTCGGCGCCGACGAAGGACAGGCTGGTCTGGGCGCTGAAGCGCACCAGCTCCCGCGACGGCGGCGACGAGCCGGCGACGGGATTCACGGTGCTGCCACCGTCGCCCATCAGTACCGCGCGCTCAAGCAGCCGCACCGCCTGGAAGAATTCGAAGCGGTAGGGCTCGCGGCGCAGGCGCTCTATTACAGTAACGCTTTTTCGCCGGCGCGAGGTGGCCATCGCTTCAGCTCTCCATCTCTGCCACTCAGTGTGGCGATCAAGCGGGTAAATGAGTTCAGCGAGCAGTAGAGCCCGAGGAAGCGCTCCAGCACACTGGCGAACAGCAGCGGGCTGGTGCCGGTCAGCATCATGGAATCCAGCTCTATGGTCACTTCGGTGCCCCTGCACAGCACCACACTGTTGTCGATCTGAATCGGCGCGGTGATCGGGCGCGCCTGCAGCTTCAGCAGGGATTCGATCATGTTTCTGGTGCTGGCGGAGTCGCGGAAGTCGTAGAGCCGCAGAATCTCTTTCAGCGCCTCGCAACCGCCGCTACCGGACAGGGACAGGTGGTTCAGATTCAGGTGCGATATCAGCCTCCAGTAACCGCGCTCGCGCCGCGGCGGGCGCAGGGTGGCGGTGGGGGCCACGACACAGCTGATCCGGCTCGTCGGCGTATCCCCATCCACCACCTGCAGGTAGGGTTGGGCATTGCCGGTGGGCAGCTTTTTCGGAAGATTCCTGTTGCAACAGGTCAGCTTCAGGTCCAGCGTCTGATCGTCGATGCGGTGTGGATTGAATTCCAGATCCACGAGGGTGATGTCCACCTCGGACGCCTGTTCGTTGCGGTGCTCTCCCTCCACCACGTCGCGCCGGCGCGCGAACCAGAAGGCACTCTGCTGGGCCTGGTGCTGGCTGTGCTGGATACCGTAGAAGGGGCGGTAGCGCGTGGTTTTGCCGCTGCCATCGGTAGCGCCCACCTCGTCGATGGAGTAGACCTCAAGGCCGTCGCTGCGACGCGCATCCGGCACCACATGGTAGCGGTACTGGGCGTGGCTGAGCGGGATCGGGTCGGCGGTCTGTGGAAAAAGGTTGACCACCGGAGTACATCCCAGCGCGAACATGCTCGCCGCTATCTGCTTTTCCAGCTCGTCATGGGTTTCCGACAGGTAGAAATAGAGATTCAGCGTGTCGCCATAGCTGTCGTTGAGCGCCTCATCGAGACGTGCGATATCGATAAAGAGAAACTTCTCCGGAAAGGCGAAGTACTCGGTCAGCAGACGGTAGCCGACAAACGCCGTATCCGGGTACGGCAGCAGCCCTTGATCCGGCTCCAGCCCAACCTGCCGTATCGCGTCTGCGTCCAGATAGGTGGGCTTGGGATCCCCCTCCCCGCTGGCCACGATCAGCTTGACGCATTTGCTGAGCAGCAGATCGTAGAGCGCATAGATATGGCTCGGCTGACCGCGCAGGAAAAAGCGCAGCTGTTGCGGCCGCAGCTCGGCAAAATTCAGATCCGGGCTCAGGGTTTTCAGGGACAGCTTGAGCACGGCGTTGGCACCCTGGACATCGTTGCAGCCCGGGGCGATAAAGGGCCTCGGCATCAGGCTGGCGCTCTCGACCTGAAACGGGCAAATATCCACCGGGTAGCGGCTGGTGAAGCGGCAGGTCTGCCCCTGGAAGCTTTCGCTTTCCAGAAGGGTGCCGGCCTCGACGCGGGTAATCGCGTCCAGATCCGGCTCCGGCTCGAACTGGACTATGGCGCAGGAGGGGATCGGACGCAGATAGTGCGGATACAGAGTCTCCAGCATCGCGTCCGTGAGCTCCGGGAAATCGTCGCTCAGCTTCTGCTGCACCCGCGCGTTCATATAGGCGAAGGCGGAGATCAGGCGCCCCACCAGCGGATCGTCGACGGTATCCGCATCCAGTTGCAGACGGGACGCCGCCGCCGGGTGCATCCTGGCAAACTCCGCCGCCGTCTGCTGAACGAAGGCCAGCTCCCGCTCGTAGAGATCTATCAGTTTCTCGCTCATTACATAATCTCCGCCACGTCGACCGTCTGCGTGACCGGGTTCAGCAGTGAATCGAATACGATGATTTCCGACGCCGGGTTGACGTGCAGCACCGCCTCCACGCGAAAGCGGATACTCGGGTCCTCGACATCCAGTTTCTCCTGCGTCGTGACCCGCACAGAGCGGATGCGGGGCTCGAAACTCAATATGGTTCGCTCAATTTCACGGCAGAAGCGCTTGCGGCTGTCCAGCGAGGACAAGTTGACGGTGGACAGGTCCGGCAAACCGAAATTGATGTTGGAGCGCTCCAGATGGGTGTGCGTCTCCGGCGCGGACAGGCAGCGATAGCGGGTGTTGAACAGGTATTCCAGATCCCGCCGCACGCCTTCGCGCAACTGTTTCAAAACCTGGTGCGGCTGGTGCGGGTCCATATTGCGCGAGGACTCCAGCAGGCGGTCCAGCACCGGGGCCAACAGGCGTTTTTCTCTCGTCATCGTCGGACCCTAGCTCACCGTACCGACGCCGATCTGCGCCAGCGAGGTGGTCAGCTTCAGTTCGGATACCAGGTGGTCCACCGTGTAGTGGCTCTTCAGGTGAATAATGCTCTGGTAGCTGCCGACCTTGCCCGGCTCGTCGGCCACCTGTACCCGCGCCTCCCGCAGCGGGTAGCGGGCCAGCATCTCCCAGGACAGATCATCCCGGCCGGTCGTGTAGCGATCCAGCCACTGCTGCAGCTGGCGCTCGCAATCCTTGGCGTTCATATAGGCACCGACCTTGTCTCTGATCATGACTTTGATGTAGTGCGCAAAGCGCGAAGCGCAGAGAATCTGCTGCAGCATCGAACTGATGCGCGCGTTGGCGCTGGCCGCCTTGCTCGTGTACTGCTTGGGCCTCTGCAGTGACGGAACGCTGTTGAACGCGCTGTACGGGGTATCGTAACAGTGGCTCAAACAGGTAAAACCCAACTCGCTCAGCTCGCGTTCACTGAAATCCGTGATCAGGATGGAGGTCGACATGCGCACCAGCTGCGCCGTGGTGTCGGGCTTGTAGGGCACGGCCGGCAGCTGGGTGACGAGTCCGCCACCCAGGTGATCGCGGGCCACGCCGCGGATGTGCGAGAACCAGCCGACCTCGCTGAATTCGCGGATCAACACCGCGCCCAGCGCAAAGCAGGCGTTGCCCCACAGATAGTTGCCGCTGTGCGGCGCCCCCACGTCTTCCGCGAAGCGCAGGCCGCAATAGCTCGAGAAATCGGTATTGTAGGGCTCGCGCATTAAAACCTGCGGCAGCGTCACGGCGAGGAAGCGGCTGTCCTCCAGATCCCGCAGGCCGTTCCAGCGGATATATTGCTTCTGCCGGAAGACCTCCGCGAAATCGATCGGTTTGGCCAGGTCGTCGTAGTCGTCGACGCCGAACAACTGGGGCGTGGCCGCGCAGACAAACGGGGCAAAGGCTGCGGCGGCGGTATGCGCTATGCCCTGCAGAGTGAATATGTCGTCGTAAGGGTGGTCCGCAAACGGGCGGTGGCAGATATAGTAGTCCCCGAGGAGCAGGCCGAAGGGCTCGCCACCGGGCGTGCCGAACTCCTCGTTGTAGACCAGATGGAACAGGCCCGACTGGTCGAAATCCGGCGCCCGCTCGATATCCTTGCTCAGATCACGCCAGCTGACGTCCAGCAGTTTGATCTTGATATTGTCCGAGTGCGGCGCGTTGTGCACCAGCATCGACAGGCCGCGCCAGCTCGCCTCCAGACGCTGAAATCTGGGGTGGTGCAATATGCTGTTGAGCTGGTCACAGATCAGCTCGTCGAGCTCCGCAATGATCCGGCTCAGCCACTCCCGCAGCGAGAACTGCTGCCGGCGCGGGCAGGGACAGATATCCGTCAGCCAGTACTCGAACGCGAACAGGTCGTCGGGCTCGCGCAGAAACTTCTGCAGTGCCGACTGCGACCCGCTCATCAACTGCGCTGGCAGCAACGGATCGAGATCATTGACAGACTGCTCGGCGGGCAAGAGCGCACTCCACAGATTCGAATAAACCGGAAGAAGGTGATTGGGTTGCAAAGAGCAGCGGAAGTCGCGGCCCGCCGCCAGGGCGGGCCGCATAGCGTCAGCCCGCGCTCGGGATGTTGGCCACCATACGCATGGAGGTGGTCAGCTCTTCCATCTGCAGCCAGGGTTTCAGATAGGCCACGGCGCTGTAGCAGCCCGGCTGGCCGGGGATTTCCTTCACTTCAACGCGCGCTTCCGCCAGCGGATACTTGGCCTTCATCTCCGGGCTCGCATCCGGGTTGGAGTTGGTGTACTGGGTGATCCACTTGTTCAACCAGCGCTCACAGTCTCCCGCCTCCATAAAGGAGCCCACCTTGTCCCGCGCCATCACCTTCAGGTAGTGCGCGATGCGCGAGGTCGCCATCAGGTAGGGGAGGCGCGCGGAAATAGCGGCGTTGGCCGTCGCGTCCGGATCGTCGAAGACCTTTGGTTTCTGCGTACTCTGGGAACCGAAAAACACCGAGTAGTCGGTATTCTTGTAGTGACACAGAGGCAGGAAACCCTGAGCGCTCAGCTCCGCCTCACGGCGGTCGGTGATACCGATTTCCGTGGGGCACTTCTGGTCCAGGTCGCCGTCGTCGCTCTTGAACAGATGCGTCGGCAGCCCCTCCACTTTACCGCCGCCCTCGGCGCCGCGGATAGCGGTGCACCAGGAGTGCTCGGCGAACGCCTTGGTCAAAGTCGTGCCCATGACATAGGCGGCGTTCATCCAGCAGTACTGATTGTGCTCCGCCGGGCGCGATACGCCGGACTCGTCGACTTCGAACTCTTCGAAGTTGAAGGACTCGATCGGCTTGGTATTGGCGCCGTAGGGGGTGCGGGCCAGCGTTCGCGGCATGACCAGGGTGACGAAGCGGGAGTCTTCGCTTTCGCGGAAGCTGCGCCACTTGATGTACTCACCGGATTCGAAGATGCCGCTCAGATCGCGGGGCTTGGACAGCTCGGTAAAGTCATTGAAACCGAACATGCCCGCACCGGCAGCGGAAATAAACGGACAGAAGCCGGCCGCGGCCACGTTGGACATTTTGCTCAGCAGCTCGATATCTTCCGGGTGACTGGTGAACTCGAAGTCGCCGATCATACAGCCGAAAGGCTCGCCACCCGCGGTGCCGAACTCCTCCTCATAGACCTTCTTGAAGATCTGGCTCTGGTCGAACTCCACCGCCTTGTCGAGATCCCTGAACAGCTCGCGCTTGCTCAGGTTCAGCATGCGGATCTTCAGCGTGGGGCCGGTTTCACTGTTCATCACCAGGTGGTGCAGGCCGCGCCAGGAACCCTCGAGCTTCTGGAACTTCTCATCGTGCAGAATCGCCGCCAGCTGCTTTGACATGGCCGCGTCTATTGCCTGGACCGCCTTGTTGATAGTCTGAGTCAGGTTGCGGTCCCAGGTCACTGTGCCCTTCAGTACCTGCTCGGTCAGGTTGGCAATCAGGTCCTGCGCCTCCGCAGGCTCAGTCTGCTTGGTCGCCGAGATGGCCTGCTCCAGCAGGCTGACCGACTGCTCCTCTGTTTCTTTTTCGGCTACATTTTCAACTTCGGTGCTCATTCTGCATCCTCTCCCTTGGCTTCACCGAGACCCAGTTGCTCAGATATAGCGCCGACGTTTTCGGTGCTTTTCAGAATATCTTCCAGAACCTTTTCCAGCTCTTCAGAGCGGTCCGCCTTGCTCAACAGGTCGCGCAGCTTGCTGCGCGCCTCGAGCAGCTGCTTCAGCGGTTCCACCTGCTCGACGATCTGCTCCGGAGAGAAGTCGTCGATATGGTTGAAGTCCAGATCTACCGCCATCTTGCTGCCGTCACCGGCCAGGGTGTTCTCCACCTGCAGGTTCAGCTTCGGATTGACCTTTGCCATCACATCGTTGAAGTTGTCCCGGTCTATCTGGACGAACTTGCGCTCCTTCAACGCCTTGCGGTTCTCGGTGTTGTCCCCCGAGTAGTCGCCCATGACACCGGCGACAAACGGCAGCTCCTTCTTGACTTCGGCGCCGTTGGTTTCTACATCGTAAGTAATGTGCACGCGGGGCTTGCGCACGCGCTTCAATTTGTTGTGAATGCTCTCGGACATTTCGGGTCTCCTTTCCTCAATCTAGGAATTACAGTGATCTGACGGGCTACCAGCCGACTTCGGCTTCCGCCTGGGGTTGCTCTGACCAGCCGGAATCGGCAGTGGACGCCTGCGCGGTATCGCCGGAGGCGGCACCGCCCGAGTCGCTCGGCGCTGTGGGTGCACTTGCAGTTGGCGGCGGCGCGACATAGCGTTGCTTGTCCGAGCCGTCCAGCTTGACACCAGTAAGCTGCGAATAGACCGCGCGCGACTGTTCGTCTGGCAGCAGCTCGGCCATCAACTCGGCGACGGTCATCCGCCCCCAGCCGATCAGCCGCTCCAGACCCGGCGCTATGGGTGTGTGGGGCTCGTAGGTGCGGAAGTATTTGGCCGCCTCCTCGAGCATCTTGAGCGCCTGCTCCCTCGATGACACCCCCCCGCTGGGGATATTCAGTCCCGGCGCGGCCGGTGCGGCTGCCGGCCCCGCAGGAGAGGCGGAGGCTTCACCCTCGACGGGCGCCTGCGATTCCTCGGCAGCGGAAGCCGCCAGAGCATCCAACTGAGCCTTGTAGATAAAGCGCGTCGTGCGCAGCACCTCGTCCAGCAGGCCGGTGATATTCGATGAGGGCGGGGCGTCCTGACCACAGCTGGAGCGCAGCGCATCGCTGATGCTCTTGTAGTGTGCGATGGCCTCGTCGATGGTCGCCACCAGGTTCTGCGCCCACTCCGGGCTGGCCCCATTAATGCACTGCTGTATATCGTCGAGGCTGTAGCCGAGTGTCTCTATCCGCGCGGCCTTGGCATCCTCATCGGCGATACGATCGGCGTCCCTGGCCTGCTGATACTGAAAAAACGAGAATGCGCCGCTGTCCCCCTCCGGAGTGATTTCCGCGTTGCGAATCGGCATCATCAGCGTGCCGTCGCCGCCGTCTCCGTTCAGTCCCGTCAGGGGCGCAACTTTAGTTTCCAGGCCGTCTTCGTCCGGCTGTGGATACAGCCCGTCCCAGAAGTCGGCCACCAGCCTGTCGATAAGCGCGAAACCGTCGCGCAGGCCGGCGATACCGTGAAGCCGTATCAGCGCTTCGGTATACCAGCAGGCCACCTCCAGATCCTTGCTTTGCCCGCCCAGGATCTTCTGCGCAGACTTGGCGACATCACGCCACGGAGCGAGCAGGTCGGCATCGCTGTCTCCGAACAGGGCCGAACGCTCGGCCGCGCGGGCACTGTTGCGCGCATCCTTGATCGTATAGTAATCAGAGGTGGGAGAGCGGTCCTCGCGGATATCGCTGCCGGCAGGCTGGTCTTCGGAAACCGGCGCCGCCAGCGCATCAATGTCTATCAAGTACGGGAAGGCCATGAAATATCCCTTTATCCATCAATCCCTGTAAGAAATTTTTTTGGGAAGGGTACACTCTGCGGATATCTAATCAAGACAATTGCTGCATTCGCAAAGAATTATTTTTGAAAAAGTGGATTACGCACAGAGTTAATCAAATAAATTCTAACAACAGGGCTCCGCTATCTTTTTTTGCACGATCGTACGGTCATCTTCCCGGGCTTCCACCTCTGATTCGACCGCGAAGCTCGCTACAATCCGGTCGAACTTTTCCTTTGCCTTTGCGTACTGCCGCCGATCACACCAGAGAAAAATCGTATAGAAATAGCGAGGACAATGGAACTGTGCGATCAGGTATTGAATGGCAGTGCCATCGAGCTCGGCAGACATCTCGGAAGTGCAACAGGTCCTATGCCCCTGCACCAGGACTCTGGGCTCGCTCAACACAGATCCGGAGTCCACTTTCGCCAGGCACTGCTGCAGCTGCGCGGCACCGTATTCCAGCAGTGTCAATTCTGGCGGCAACTCATGCCGGGGCTGTTTCAGGATGGCGATATAGTGATGGCTGCCGGCATCGCCGGCCTGCAGAATCGCCTGGTGGTTCAGGCCTTCACAGGGCCGCCATGAATTCGGCAAACGGACGGAAATCTCTCCACCGGCACTGCGGTATCGGACAGTGTCCTGTGCCGGGCTTTCGGGCGTCCGCTTCGGCTTTTTCGTGGAAAATATAACGCGGCTGTTCAGACGCAGCTCCGAGTGCCACCCGCCCTGCCACAGCGCCCTGATCACCTTCTCTGCCCGCCGCGGATCCGCAACCCGCTTCACGACTCGACGGGAACCCGATAGCAGGGATTTTGCCTGCTCAAAATTCAGCGAGAACTTCTGGCACAGGGTATCAATCCCCTGACGGCGGCTAAATCCCCGCCGCAGCTCCCCCGTAAAGACTATCTCGTATGTCATTTCCTTGACCTGCCTGCATCCGTTGTTACCCGGACTTCACGTCCGGGTATCGCTCTTCATTCGTCACCATGGCGGCAGCCGCATCCCGCAACACGGCCCCTATGCTTCATCCGGCAATAAACATCGGCGCCACTGCCCGGCGCCGCCGCGCGCGGCCTCCTCCGGGTATCAGTGCCACTTTTTTTGCGCAAGCGATCTCGCGTGCAACCGGCTGAGATTGTCCACCCGGCGCAATGAATTCAGATGTGCGTAAATAGCCGGCAGATAGCCGCGGTCCCGCAACGCCAGAAAGTCGCGATTGGGCAGTCTGCCCAGCGCGCTCTCGTCGACCGTGTAGACCCCCGTCAACCGGTGATGTACGCCGCCCTCCAGATTCACCAGAATCACTTTTTCCTGGAGCAGGGCATGCTTTTCCAGGTACTGGACGAAGGCAGTGCTCTGCACCGCCTGCCGCTGGATGGACAGCAAGAAGCGGGTCATACTGGCGAGGTACTGGGTTTCTTTACCGCCTTGATCGAAGAGGCGTTCACCGGCACTGCCATCGGATAGCACGAGTGGTGAATGCTCATCGATGCAGATCGCGATGCGGTCGCCATCCTCGGCGGAAGACACCGCGAACGGCTGCGCCCGCAGCAGGGATGGCACATAGTGCCCCCGCCATCGATTGTCCTGCCAAAACAGGTTCCTGCCGGGCTCCACCCCCAGCATCGCCGCACTGCACAATGCACCGGACTCCTCGTGGCGTACGAACACGATCGGACACTCCCGCGCCACCTCTGCGAACTCGCCGACGAATACGGGGCAGCTATGCCGCGTCGCGGTATGCGCAAAGCTGTTACGAATCACCCGGTAGTCGCGGTGCCTGCGCCTGTCCAGCGCGGTTACCCTTGCACCATTCTTATTCACCTTCACCTCTGGCCTCCTAAGCGCTGACTCACCAGCTCAGTTGCGGCGCGCCCAGCATGGAGCAGTAGAGGGTCGGCTCCGGTAGCCCCGGGCTCAGCATCGTGGTAGCCGCCAGCTGCTGCGAGCCGGCACACCACCAGAGGCTGCAACTCGCGTGCTGATGCCGGTACAGCCGGTTCAGGAGCGCCGGATAGCTGGCGGCGATGCCGTCTGCATCTGTGGCGACGAAACAGGTGTCCGCCGCGGTGGAAACAGAGTCCTCGGGAACACGCAGACTCAACGTCGGAAAACGCTCCAGCAGATGATCGACCTGCAGGGCATTTTGCAGCGCCTCTATCGCGAGGTCGGACATCTGCCGGTACCAGTCATGCGCCGCGGTCTGCAGGGCAAACGGATTGGTTCCGCCGTCCACGGGCACGGCCATGGTCAGCGGAAAGTAGCGCCCCACACTGTCGACGCTGGGCACCAGTATGCCGGCCCAGGACTGCTCATCGACGACACCAGGCGTCAGCGCGAAGCGCCAGATGGGACTGGTCAGGTAGTAATCCAGCCAGGGCTCGCCGACGAGCTCCCGCGAACCGTGTACGGCGCGCTGCAGCCATTCGTCCCAGGTATCGACGAAACTGCCCGGCAGTTCGCGGCGGATAAAGTCCCCGTGACCGGGCAACTTGCCAAATATTCCTTTGCGGTTAGACACGTCAGACTCCTGTTACAGCGTTTCCGGACACCGGTAGCCGCGCAACAGGCCGCGGTCGAACGGGTTGTTGACACCGGCGGTCAGCAGCCTGAACTGAGCCCGGCGCCCCTCCTCCTCAAAGGTCACCAGGTATTCGTTGCTGCTGCGGCCCCGTTGCAGATCGGAACTCGCCAGCAGACGGTACCAGGCCCAGTCGCCCTCGAAGTGTCGGCGGTGCACGGTCTCGTTCAGGTCCTCGAAAATAATCCGCACGCGGTTGCTCTCTCCGCCGCGCCAGGTCAGGTTGCTCGTCGTGCGCGGGCCGTGCGAATAGGGCACCCGTTGCTCTCCCATTTCCAGCGCGAACAGGCGCACGCCGGAATCCAGCTTGGTCGGCTCGATGCGGAACGAATAACCGGCCTGCTCGCCGCTGTTGAAGAAGGTGTTTCTAATGCGCTGGGCGCGGCGCAGCTGCGCCAGGGTTTCGGCGGACAGCCCGAGACTCTGGCCCTCGAAGGATTTCTCCTTCCAGCTGCGGGTATCCAGGAACGGCTTGAGGTATTCGTTGACAAACGCCTGCTCTATGCCGCCCGGCTTGAAATAGTCGTTGAACGCCATCACCGGCACTTCCTGGTCCCGGCTGGCGCGCAGTGGATAGCGGTTCGCCAGGCTGCGCTGGTAGCTGCTGTACACCTGCTCGCGCCAGACGCGGTCGGCGTGGAGCTTGGCCTTGGCCATCACCAGTGCCCAGCTGCTGTCGGCGATTTCCGTCAGCCAGCGCTCGAACGGCGCCGGCGCATTGGCCGCCTTGATACGCAGCTGTTTGATGGCGTCGCCACCACTGCCGCTAAAGCGCGCCTTGGCGCTATTGAACGCGGCTTCATTGGCATCCGGTGCACTGTCGATTTCGGTCAGATATTCCTGCAGTTTGTTGATCGCCGACAGGTATTCCTGAACCCGAGCCGGACGCCCCTTTTCACTCTGGGTCACACGGTGCAGCTCCTCGAAGCGCAGGTCGACGATGGTAGGCTGGAAGCGCTCCTGCAGCGCGCTCGCGGCGCCCTGTGCGGCTGCGCCTCCCAGGTTGCGCGCAGTGCTAGATACCGGCAGTGCCACGCCTGAGGCGTCGACAGACAGTTTCGGCCGCGGCGTCAGCTGGGTGTTGTCGGCGGTGATCTCCGCCACCGCCAATAGCGGCGAGTACACCGGATCGGACAGCTTGGACAGCGAGTCGAGCGCCTGGCTGGTGGTGCGGAAGCGCCGGATGGAAAACCCTCCGAGGAACTTCTGCCAGCGCTGCTGATACTCGCTCAGGTAGATTCGCTTGACCTCCTCGCCGAGCCTTTCCCTGTCCGCCTCGCTGAAGTCCTCCCCGCTGATGTCTCCGCCGTAGATCCAGCGCTCTTCGGAAATCCTGCGCATCAACGGCGAGTCCGCGCCGAAGTCCACCTCCTTGTAGCCGGCCTTGGTGTAGAGATAGGGCATCGAGAAGCGCGCATCGGTCGCGGACACGCCGAACAGCTGCTCCGTATCTCCGCCGATCTCGCCGTACAGGTCCACCGGCGTCATCCCCAGATCGCTGCGCTGCAGCTGCGCGTAGAGGCGCTGGGGCACCGGAATGCGCCGCAGCTGTTGCCGCGCCCGCGCGACCACGCGATCGTTCGCCTGCAGGTCTTGCGGCAGCGGCTGCTCGAACAGCCGCTGCAGATGCCCCACCAGCTGCTGCTGTCGCTGCGCCTCGCCGGGCAACTGCCGCTCCCAGCGCGCGGTGAAATAGTTCTGCAGCGCCTCCGCGTCCCGCTTCTCCGGAGTGAAAAACATCAGATAGGTTCTCAGTGTCTCCGCCAGCGCCGGATCTTCGCTTCCCATCCGGCTCAGATCCCGCTCGATATCGCGGGTCAGCGAGGGCAGGAAAACATCGAGCAACTGGTCGCGATACAGGCGGTCTGCGGCGCGGTCGACACGGTCGTCGTAAAGGCCCAGATTGTTGAGCCAGGGGTGCTGTTCCCTGTCGTAGACGGAGGCCGCACCGCGCAGTGGCTCCAGCAGCTGCAGGCTGTCCAGCGGCGTCAATTTTTCGTCTTTGAATGCATCGCGCCTGTGGCGGAACTCGTCCACCTGCTCGCTGACATCGTTCATATAGATCTTGTTTTGCGCGATGCTGCCGGTCCACAGAAAGAGCGCGCCGACGAAAACCGCAGCCGAGGCGGCATAGACACCGCGACGCAGCCACTGGGTGGCCGTCTCTATTTTCCGGTTTACCCCGACCAGTTCCGCCTCCGGGAAAACCACATCCTTCAGCAGACGATGGAGGAAGTAACTCTTGCCCACGCCCTGGAATTTCTGCGCCATATCCCGCTCGAGGCCGAAGTCGGCGCTGACGGAGGCCATCATCCGGTCTATCGGGCTGCCCTCCTGGGTGCCGCTGGTAAAGTAGACACCGCGCACCATCGGCACAACGTCATAGCGGTTGGCACCGAACGTCTGCTTGACGAAATCCGACAGTATTTCGCCGAGACTTTCCATGCGCGCGGGGAAGCCCTGCAACAGCGCGCGCTTCTGGATATCGCGTTCCTGGTGTACACGCCAGAGCACGCGCTGGTTGAGGCGCTCTATCAGCAGCTGGAATTCCCGCGCGAAGCTGTCCAGCGGCGCGCCAGTGGCGGGGCCGGACTCGGCGGGAAAGCTGATCCCCCATACCTGCTCGCGCTCGGCCTGGGACAGGTTGTCGAAAAATTCGCTGAAACCCGCCACCAGGTCGCATTTGGTGAACGTCAGGTAGATCGGGAAGCGGATTCCCAACTGCTGCTGCAACTCGCTGATACGCTGGCGGATGGTCTTGGCCTGGTGCAGGCGCTGCTCGGTGGTCTGCACCATCAGATCCTGCAGGCTGATCGCCACCAGTGCGCCGTTGATCGGCCGGCGGCGCCGGTAGCGTTTCAGCAGGCCGAGAAACGCCTGCCAGGCACTGTTGTCGTAGACGCGGTGGCTGTCCTGGGTCGTGTAGCGGCCGGCTGTGTCGATCAGCACCGCGTCGTTGGTAAACCACCAGTCGCAATTGCGTGTACCGCCGACACCGCCGAGCGCCTCCTTGCCATGGGTCTGGGCCAGGGGAAATTCCAACCCGGAGTTGACCAGCGCAGTCGTTTTGCCGGAACCGGGCGGGCCGATGATGATGTACCAGGGCAGCTGGTACAGGGAGACACTGCCGCGCGCCGACTTGAAGCGGGCCTTGCGCAGCACCTCCATGGCTTCGCGGAAGCGTGCCGACAGCGCCCCCAGCTCCTCGCGGCTGCGCTCTTCATCGGGATCGACTTCCGCCTCCTGGGATTCCTCGATCCCCTGAATCAGCGCCTGATTCTGACGCCGCTCCACCAGCCACTGGCTGAGGTTCCACACCAGCCAGATCGCGAACAGAAAAACGATGATCGTGGTGCGCACCCCGTGGGACAGGGTGGCGTTTTCGCTGCCGAACTTGATGTAGTCGGCCCCGAACCAGATTAGCAGCGACAGGGCCGTCAGACCGATCAGGCCGACAACCCATTTGTTGGTAAAGAAATTGCGCAGGCGTTTCATGACTTGCTCCATCTGCCCGGCGCTCTCCATCCGGGCAGTAACATTGCGAAAACTACCGCTCGGGCGTTTTTATTTCTTCTGCCGGCTCGCCGGCCATGGCGGCGATGCGCTCGGCCACAGGCGTGGCGCTCTGGTACAGCCACCAGCGGTAGCCGCTGTAGGTCACCGCCAGCAGTCCCAATACGACACTGGCGATCACCCACAGGGGGATATAGTGAATCAGGCGTGTCTTGCGCTCGACGCAACCGGCCCAGTGCGGCGACAGATCCCGCTCCATCGGCGGGCGGTGACTCTCGATGGTCCGGTATAGATTGTCCCGAATCTGCTCCAGCTGCTCGTGGCCCCGCTGCACGCGGCGATATTTGCCCTGAAAGCCGAGACTCAGGCACAGGTAAAAGAGCTCCAGCAGTTCCAGGTGGGATCCGGGCGTCTCCAGCATGCGCTGCAGTATCTGGAAACACTTTTCACCGCCGAACGTCTCCTTGTGGAACAGGCTCAGCAGCGAGTGCTGACTCCAGCCGCTGGCGGTGCCCCAGGGGGTGGTCAGCACCACTTCGTCGACCACCGTGCACAGCAGGTAGCGCGCGGTCAGCACCGTCTCGGGTGTCAGCGACAGCTGCCTGGCCTCGCGCTCGAAATTCTGGATTTCCTTCGTCAGGCGCTTGTGCAGGTCCGGCACATTGGCGTGGTTCATCGTCGTGCGCAGCTTGATAATCACACCCAACAGCTTTGACGCGGCAGCCACCAGCGGATTGAGGCTGTTGCGTACCCTGATGTCCTGCTGCAGATCCGCGCCGGGAAATACGCCCGCGCGGTTATCCGCGGCCGGGCGGCCGGCAGCGGCGCCGGGCGTGGGCACCAGCACGGTGCGGTCTCCGGCGGTGGGAGCCCGCGGCGGGGCGAAGCTTTCGTTGCTCATGATCAATTATTCCTTATGGCCCAGAGTTCCATGGCCAGGCCGGGGAACTCCGCTCCCAGGTGTACCGCGAAGCCGCCCGAGCGCTGCATGGCCTGCCAGAGTTCGCCGGTGCGCTCCACCTCGAAATAGGTGAATCCCGCGTGGTAGGGAATCTGCCGCGGCGCCACCGGCAGCGGCCGCAGCGACAGGCCGGGAAGCTGCGCCGAAATCAGCTCGCGGATCGCCTCCACCGGAGCCACCTTGGCCTGCCCCGGGAAACGGCTGCGCAGCAGGTCTCCGGGCATATCCGCCTTGGCGGCCATCACGAAGCTGGCGGACTTGACCAGCGAGGGATCGGTCACGGGCGCCACATAGATGCCGTACTTGCGCTGCACCAACTCCATCGCGATGGCGGTCTGCTCCAGCACGGTGGACAAACACTGGCGCAGGGCGGAGAAGAGACCGGCGTAGCTCTGCTGTAGATTTTCGTGGGCGTAGTGCGGCACCTGCGGCGGCCGCTTGCTGGACGCGGTGAAGGTGGACAGCTCCCCGGCCAGTTGCAGCAGCTCCAGAAACAGCTGGTGCGGGTGCAGCTTCGGCTGTGCGGTCAGTTGTTTCAGCAGCGGCTCGAAGCGGTTGATGACCTGCAGCAGCAGGTAGTCGGCGATTTCTGCGGAACCGCTGCGCCCGCTGTCGCTCAGGCGGTGCCCGAGGGCGGTGCCGCGGTGATCCAGCAGCCCCTTTATCTCCTCGATATAGGCCTTGATCACCGGCGACGCCTCGGCATTGAGCAGTGGCGCTATGTAGTCCGGGTCCAGCTCCACCGGCTTCTCCGGCTGGCGCTCGCGGATCCTGGCGATGCCGATGGCCGCGTAGCCGCTCAGGTCGTCGCTGCCCAGTTTCAGGCAGGCACGCAACTTGCCCACCTGAATGCGCGCCGATTCACCCGAGGAGGAGGCGCTGTTGCGGGCATCGAAATTGCTGGTCTGGTAGCGCGCCTGGGGAAAGTCCTCCTGATCCCGCACCGATTCCTGGCTGCCGGGACGTTTCATCGGGATGCACAGGTAGACGATCTCATCGCGGGTGTTGACCGGTACCTCCAACACCTCGGGCAGGTGTTCATTTTCCGGTGCCAGCATCGGAGTGCCGTCGGGGAAGATAGCGTTCACCCGGGATACCGACACCTTGCCCATGGCCAGGGGCTCGCTGTCGATGGCCAGCTCCACAATGCCCCAGGTATAGGGGCCGAGCGCCGAGGTGCGCGCCTCCACGAGCTGCTCCAGATAGCGGTCCTGCTGCTGGAAGTGTTGAGGGCGCAGGAACATGCCCTCGCTCCAGATAACCTTGCTGTTCGCCGACATAGTTTTTTCCTTGTGAAACCCGGGCTGAAAAAACCATGGATGGTTTTTTCAGCAGCCTGTTAAACAGGCCGTCCCGGTCCGCCACTGATTTATTTTTTCTCGTTAGCCTGCTGCAGCTGCTGGCGCATGCGCTCGTACTCGGCACTGGAAATGGTGACCGTGCCCTCCTTTTTCGCACTGCTGCGGCGCGGGTTGCGCGCGGACGCGCGGCGCCGGTTCAGGTCCTCGGTCGAGGCCATCTGAATACCGGTCAGCGTTATCCCGTATTCGTTCTCTGTGTGCTCGGTGATCGGCAGAACCATCAGCGCGTCCGCCCGCTGGTACTGCACGAATTCCGCCAGCAGGCCTATGTATTTGACCTCGGGCGTCAGCTGCAGCTCTTCGATGCGCCGCTCGCCGGGGGCGAACTCCTTCAGCACCACAGTGTCGATCAGATCCTTGCCCAGTCGCGACTCGGCGTTTTCGTAGAGGTTCAGGAAGTCCTCGCGGGAAAACTGGCGGTCGTCCGCGAGCATAAATACCCGCACCACCACCGGTGACGGGCGCCCGTCGTTGTCCGGGTTCACATTGCGATCGACATCGAGCGCCAGCTCGACACTGGTATCGAAATTCAGTGTGCGCCGCGTGGCCTGGCAGGCGACGAGAGTCACCGCGAGCGCGCCGATCAAAAGCAGCTTGATTAGGTTCCTGATGGACATGACATTCTCCCGATATACCTTTGCGGCAGAGCTAAAAATCCGACAACCGACATTGCCCGGTGACCGCCGGCGATCACCCGAGCAGTGACGGATCCGTTCAATTTTTCAGACTTCTGGCGTTTTTCAGTTCCGACAGCTGGTGCTCGTAGGTGGAGGCAAACTCCTCGCCAAACAGGCGGCGGTAACAGGCCTCCGGATCCCGCACCAGCTCCCGGTACATCTCGACAAAACCCTCCCAGTTCTTCGCACTCCTGCTGGCAAAAACACCGCCCTGGCCGCCTGCGCGACGCGCGATGTTGTCCGGGTCGAAAAATTTCAGCATGGCGTCGTAGCCGGCGCGCATACCCGCCAGCACTGCGACCTGGTGATCGGAGAGATCGTCGAAGCTGTCGCGCACCGCCTGCTGGGGCGCCATAAAGGCACCGTTGCCGGCAAACATGGCCGCGAGCGCATCGCTGGCGGTGGCACTGAACTTCAGCGGGTTGTTCGCTTCCGTCTGGATCATCGTGCGCTGCACGCGCAGCTCGTTCTTGATACTGGTGCGCGCGCGCAGCAGATCGATCAGGCGCGCGACCGTTTCCTGCACTATCGCCGCCGCCTGCTGTTCCAATTGCTGTTGCTGCTGTGGCGCCAGGCTCAGGCCCAGCGCCGCGGCCAGGGCGCCGCCCGCCGGCGGTGTCTGAAGCGGTGGCTGCACTGGCCCTGACGGCGGCGGCGCGGGAGGCGGCGGGACGGCCACCTCGGGCGCGGCGCTCGGCTGCGGCTGCGGCTGCGGCTGCGGCTGCGGCTGCGGCTGCAAATGAGAAAACTGCTGCGACGCGCCGGCAAAGCCGGTCGGCGCAGCTGCACCCGCTAGCGGGTCGCTCTCGAACCCCGGCGCGCCCTGCACCTGCTGCCCCTGGATGGCGGCGAAGGAGTCGGCGAAGGGGTTGTCCGCCGGCGGAGCGGGCGGCTGCATCGCAGGCGCCACCGGTTGCGGCGCTGGTGGCGGTGCCGCCGGCGCGGGTTCGGCGGCGAACTGTACCGCGTGGCGGTCGGCGGGCGCGTGATCCTGCTCACTGCCCTCCTTCCACCACTCGTCGTCCCCCCACTGGCTGCCGCCGGAACCGCTCGCGGCGCCGATGGCGGCAAGCGGATCGCCACTCGCGGCCGGAGCGTCGAACGCGGCCAGCGGATCGAGCGGAGCCTGCTCCTGGCCGAGTAGACTGTCCCCGCCGGCGCCGCTCTGAACACCGCCAGCCAGATAACCCCACTCTCCGGTCTCGGCGGCCGCGCTTGTGCCCGGCTCCAGCCAGCTGTCCAGCTGCTGCGCCTCGGCGCGGTTCTGCATCTTGGCGGCGGCGCTGGGGCTGAAGGTTGTGCGGTCGGAGCCATCGAGGAAGTCCGCATCTCCGAGCCCCTTCGGCAGACCGCTGTCCTGCTGCGGCCGGCGTATACTCACCTTCAGCTGGTAGTCGCCCACGCCGATAATGTCACCATCGCTCAGCGCCACGCGGTTGCCCTTGCCCAGAGGCTCGCTGCCCTGGTTGTGGTAGGTGCCGTTGGTGCTCTGATCAACCAGGAAATACTGGTTGTCGCTGAAGGTGATCAAAGCGTGTTTCGAGGACACCACCCGCTCCGGGTCCGGCAAAACCCAGTCGTTACTGTCCGCGCGCCCGAGGCTGCCGCCGGCGGTGGTAAACAGCTTTGTATGCTTGAGCATGTTGGCACCCTTGGGGTCTGCCAACACGGAGAGAACTAAGTCCATTGCACTCTGACTCGCGCTGTAAAATGATCGGCTCCTCGGCGCAGCCGCGCTTTTGACTGCGGCCGCATCAACCCCAGGGCCCCCTCAGGTCGCCACCGGCGAGAGACTGCAGGCGCGGCAGCAATATCTGATCCCTGCCCTGTACCGAGCGCAGCGTACTGATCCCCGCCGCGTTGAAGCGGGCCGCGGCCCTGTCGCTGAGCAGCGCTTCGGCGCAGGGCGTCATCCAGGTGCCCTGGGGCAGCTGGCGCAGATGCAGGGGCAGATCCTCGTAGCGGTCGGACACCACCGGCGCCAGGCGACCGCTGGCGGTGAACTGCTGGCAGATCGACAGCGCCAACAGGTAGGCGCCGTTGCCCCACAGGTAGTACTGGTGGCCGAGCTCCGGCGTCAGCTCCTCGAAGTCGAAACAGTCGGTGCGGGCACTGTCGGCGCCGTAAGGCAGACGCAGCATAAATCTCGGACCGGCCAGGGCCACATACGCACTGGCGGAGTACTCGCGCACCGCCCGCCAGTCCTCGGCGAAAGAGTCGGCGAGCGGATAGTGCCAGTCGTCCGGGTCGAGCGAACCCGCCAGGGTCGCGCAACCGGCCAGCCGGCTGTCCGCACCCAGCAGCAGAGCGCTGCCGGCGGATTCGGCGATGGTCGACAGATCGATCAGCAGATGGAGATCCCGCTCCTCGTCGGTGATATAAAAGTCGCCGACGATCAGGTTGTAGGGGCTGCTGCCGCACACCGCCTCCCGCTCGACCAGACACTTAAACAGCTGCGACTGCTCGAGGTCGCTTTCCGCGCGGGCGAAGTCCGCCAGCACCTCCTCTTTGCTGACATCGATCAGGTGCAGCTGCAGGTTCGCGTGCTCGTCCAGGCGGCGCAGCAGCAGGTGCACGCTTCGCCAGCTGGCCTCCAGCTGGCGAAAATCGCTGTGATGCATGATTTTGCGCATCGCCTCCGAAGCCGCCTGGCGCACCGCCTGCAGGTAGATCTCCTGGCGGGCATCGGGCTTTTGCTGCACATAGGGCGCGACTATGTCCTTGATCAGCTTGTCGATCTGCCCCGCCGTACCGGACCGGTAGGCCTCGCCGTAGGCGCTGCCCGAGAGAATCGCATCCAGCATGGACTCCCCCTGCTGCAGGTCCGCCGCCGACCGCTCCGCGGAGCGCAGCTCCGGCCGCCACTGCTGTATCTCTTCCGCCGCGCGGGAGAACTCCGATGGATCGAGCAGTCGCTTTTCCAGCACGATAAATTTGCGGAACAGCGGTACGCGACTGTAGAGATAGTCCGGGTGCAGGTCGTCGTACTCCAGCAGCGACAGGGGCTCCTCCATCACCGGCAGACTCAAGCGCACGCCCAGGCGCTCGAACAAGGTGTTGAAGTTGTCCTTTCCGAGTCGGTGTGCCGGGCGCCGGGAAAGTGTTTCCGGCTCGCACACTCTGCGGCTGGCGCGACCGCTGAAGTCCCCCAGAATCGCGACTTTCAAAATCTCACCCCCGCTTGCGCGGCGCTCGCTACCGGACGGCGAGGGCGAAGCCCCACTCTGCCCGTCGGGGGACAAATGCACTCCGGTGCCGATAGTGGCTCGAGTCAAAATCAGGTCTCCATCGCGGCGATATCGGCGGCGCTGATTCGCCGTGCGCTATTCGCCTCTGCTTTATCGATTTTTTTTGAAGAGAGCCGCTCCGGTTGGGAAACGGCGATTTCTTTTTTCTTGCGCGGCCTGCCGCGCTTGAGTGGGCGCACCCGCTGGTTCGCGATCTGTTCTATCTTGTCTTTGAAGGCGTCGCCACCCAGCACATGCCCCAGCTTTATCGTCTCGGCGATATAGTCCAGCAGGCGGCGATCGAAGCTGTAGCGGAACAGTTTCCGGTACGCCTGCGCCCGCTCCCGGGGTGTTTCCCCCAGGGCCAGGTAGATGCGGTGATCGGTAATCACATCGCTCTCTACAACGCTGGCGTGGTGGTTGAAGCTGGACCACGGATAGTCTCCCAGAGAGTCCGCCAGACCGAGGTAGAGCGGGCGCAGCTCCACATAGCGATAGCAGGTCAGCAGATAGGCGTCGGAGTCGATCAAACTGGATTTGTAGCGACCGCGCCACAGGGTACCGGAGCGCTTATAGCGGTGATTCACAAACTGGACATAGCGGCGCCCCAGCGATTGCATCATCGACGGAACGCCGTCCGGCACGCGCGGGGTCGCAACGATCTGCACCATATTGGGCAAAAGCACGTAGGCGTGCACATCGACGCGGTACTGTCGCGCCGCGTTGCGCAGACTAATCAAATAAAATTGATAATCTTCCTCGTCAAAGAAGCACGGCAGGTTATTGTGGCCAACCTGAACAATGTGCTGAGGAATATCTATCAGGTTGAGTCTGGGAAGACGAGGCATCTTGCCAACAAATCCTTTTTCCTGCACAGGCGTACTACCTGGCATTCGTCTTTTTAATGAAGCGGCATTATCGCAAACCCGCGAAAAAAATTTCAAACCCGCCGCGTTACCAAGTTAACATAAACACACACAAAAAATTCTTTACACTGGATTCGGAGGCCAGGCGATCGCCTGTCTCTGCAAAAAAAATCCACTAATTAAAAAAATACGATTAAGAGAGCAGGGAGTTTCGGCTGACATGGAGCCAATAAGGCTGGCAGTCAACGGGCGGACTGATATTGGCCAGGTCCGCGAGGAGAATGAAGACAGCATACGCTGGCACAGCGATCCCGAGCGCCCCTTCGCCTATGTGATTGTCGCCGACGGCATGGGCGGATACAGCGGCGGGGCGACGGCGAGCAATATCGCTGCGGATGCGCTCCAGCAACAGCTGGACAAACTGCTCGACGCCACCTTCCTGTCCTGTTCCCCGGAGCAGCAACAGCTGATACTGCGCGCCGCCCTGATCGACGCCATCGACAGTGCCAACCGGGAAATCCTGCAGACCAAGAGCAGCCGCCCGCAGTTTGCCAAGATGGGAACCACGCTGGTGGTCGCCGCGGTCTGGCACGACTTCCTGATCGTTGCGCACCTCGGGGACTCGCGCGCCTACCTCTGGAACAACTACGGGCTGCAGCGCCTGACCCGGGACCACAGCGTGGTACAGGAAATGATAGACAGCGGCCAGCTCACGGAGGCGCAGGCGCAGGAGTCCAGTATCCGCAACCATATTACCCGCGCACTCGGCGTGACCGAGCGTGTCGAGCCCGCCATCAACAGCTGGAAGCTGACCGAAAATGCGCTGCTGCTGCTGTGCAGCGATGGACTCACCGAATATCTGGACGACCACAGTATCGAGCGGGTGCTGGCCACACACCGGCCGGCGCTCGAATGTGTCTACCGCTTTATCGACGAGGCCAACCGGCACGGCGGCAGAGACAATATCAGCGCCGGCATTCTTGAGTTCTCCAACCAGCCGGAGGCCCCGGTGTCCACCGATACCGAGGCGATCACATTGCACCCGAACAAGGACGATGTGACGGTGCGCAGAGAGCAGCGCTAAGCCACCGCCGGGGAAAGCACCATGACACCGGAACGTCTGGTCAACTTGATACCTTCCGCAATCGGGATACTCTCTCCGCCGGAGACAAATTTTTCACCCGCGGATCCGATCGCGCTGTGCCGCTGGATAAACCGCTACACCTGCCCGGAAAGCGCGGCCGCTCCGGCGGCGCCGCTGGGCCCACTGTGGCCGCAGGCGCCGCGAATTCACGCGAACCACTACAGCCTCGCGCAGGCACCCGGGTACAAGAAGCTGTTCGACGGCGACGGAGGCCCATTGCAGCTGTGCAACAAGCCCGGCGTCAATCGGAGCGGCCAGCCGCTGCCGGCCGGGGACCTCTGCCGCAAGGTCGCCGGACATGTGATCGCGAGCAATGGCGAAGTGGCCTTTGCGCGCACCGACTTCGCCATACCCGGCCCCTTCCCCTTCCGCTGGCAACGCTTCTATCGGCGCGACAGCGGGGACGACTGCGGTCTCGGCCCCGGCTGGCGGCACAGCCTCAGTGAAGCGCTGCACATCTACAGTGGCGCGGGTGAGTCCACCCCCAGAGTGGAACTGCACACTGCCGAGGGCCGCATCGTCTCCTTCACCCTGCCCGCCATCGGGCATCGCAGTTACAACCGCTTTGAGCGGCTGCTGCTGCACCGGCAGAGCCTGCACAGCTACCGGATCAGCGGCTTCGATTGCGCGGACAAAATATTCCGCGCAGATGGCGCCAGCAGCGCACTGCCGCTGACGGAGCTGCGGGACAGTTTCGGCAACTCGCTGACCGTGGATTACCGCGAGGGGCGGCCACAGAAAATCGTCAGCTCCTGGGGGCGCGTGGTGGAATTCGAGTACAGCGGCAACCGGCTACTGCGCCTGCTGAACCGGCAGGCGCCGTCCGACAGCCAGACACTGTGCGAGTACCTGTACGACGATGAAGCGCAGTTTCTGACCGGCGCCGCCGTCGGTCCGGGACGGGAAAGCTACCGCTACTGCGAACGGGGTCTCGCGGGCATCGACGGCGACGGCACCATCGAGTTTTCCTACGACGGCCAGGGGCGCTGTCACAGGGTGCGGCGCAACCAGTTGCTGTTCAATCTCAGTTGGCGCGGCGCGCAGCGCCATTGCACGCTGCACTGCGAAGGGCGCCATCCGATCCAGTGGCAATTCAGCGAATTCGGCCAGCTGTTGAGCGAACGGCAGGGTGAGCGCAGCCAGCGCTATCTCTACGATCTGTACGGCAACCTGTGCCAGGTGGTCGATGCCGAAGGGCGGCGCACCATTTTCCGCCACGACGAGTTCGGCCGCCTGCTGCGGCGCACCCGCAACGGCATCAGCGACCGCTACCTCTACGATGAACGCGGCCTGCTGCTCGCCACCCAGCAACAGGGCGCCCAGAACTGGAAGTTTTCCTACTGCGAGCGGGGCCTGCCGCTGCGAATTACCGATCCGGAAAACCGACAGTGGCAGTGCCAATACAGCGATCGCGGCCAGCTGCTGCAGCTGACCGACCCGGAGGGCGGCAGGGTCGAATTCAGCTGGGACAGCCAGTGCCAGCTGCAGTCGGTGCAGAGGAGCGACCGCCGCTTCGAGCTCGAATACAATCACTGGCAACAGCCGACCGCCTGTTGCGTCGATGGGGAAACACACCGGCAGTGGCTCTACGGCCCGCGCGGCGAACTGCGCGAGACCCGCGTGGGCGACGAGCGACTGCGCCTGGACTACGATGCGAACGGACACCCCTGTGCGCTGCGCGCGGGCGACAGAGCGCTTTTACAGTGGCAGCGGGGCGAGGCCGGCGCAGTGACGCAAATCGCCTTCGCCGATGGCCGCGCGTGGGAGATCCGCCGCGACGCCCACGGCCAGATCAGCGAGTTTGTCGGCGACGGGCAGCGCATCTGCTGGCGCTACGACGCCTACGGCCGGATATCGTCGAGCGGGGACCCGCAGGGCCGCAGCCGTCAGTGGCACTACCACCCCGACGGTCGCGTGCGCGAGTACCGCGACAACGACACCCACTGGTATTTCCACTACTGCGAGGCGGGTCTGCTGCGGCAGATCCGCAACAACAGCGGCCAGCAGTGCGACTTCCACTACGACCGGCAGCGGCGCCTGGTACAGGCCGACAACCTGTACAGCAGCGTGCGCTTCCAGTACGACCGGCGCGGCCTGCTGATCGCGGAGCACCACGACTGCAAGGAGACCGGCAACCTCAGCCTCAATCACCGTTACGACGGCCGCGGCTGGCTGAAAAGCTCCAGTTCCGACAGCCTCGACCTTACCTACCTGCTGGCGCCGGACGGCGGTCTCTACGGCCTCGACGCCAACGGCGAGCCGGCGCTGCGCTGCGAAGCGCAGGCAGACGGCGAAACCTGGATACAGGGGCGCGCCCGGAGCCGGCTGCACCGGCGCCACGGGCGGCTCACCGCGGTGGAGACCCAGTGGGACCTGCGCTGGCAATTCGAACCGCAAAGCGCCCTTTCCGCCTTCGCGCCCCCCGCGGCCCAACGCCTGCTGGGCGCCGAGATTCTGTGCGACAAGCGCGGCAATATCGTCCGCGAGACGCGCCCCGGCGCGCGGCGGCGGGAATACCTGTACCAGTACGACGGCTGGGGCCTGATGACCAGCGCCGAGTGCGGCGACTTCAAGACCTACTTCCGCTACGACCCCTTTGGGCGCCGCCTGAGCAAACTCAGCACCCACCGCAAGTCCACGCGCCGGCGCCGCGTCGACAGCCACTGGTACGCCGTGGGCCTCTGGTGCGAGCGCGCCCTTGTCAACGACGACGCGCAGCCGGCTGTCCACTACCTGCACCACCCGAACCGGCACACGCTACTCGGTCGCTGGCGCGAGGGGATTCTGGAGCACTACCTGCTCGGTCCGGACGCGGCGCCGCTGGCCCTGTTCGATCACGGCGGCGCGCTGCTGTGGCACTCGGACCCGGCCGGCGACGCGAAATATCAGGGCGTCAGCTGGCGCGGCCGGGGGCAGCAGGAGGACAGCGAGACGGGCCTCCACTACAGCTGGCGCGGCTACTGGAACCCGCACCTGGACAGCTGGATGCACTGGGAGGACCCGCTCTGCCCCCGCCGCTGACTGCGATCTTTCGCCACCCTTTGCGGCTACAATGCAGTCTCCCATTGGCTGAGACCGGTTTCCATGAGCGAGGATGATTTTGCGATTGGCGGCGTACCTATAGCGCGCGGGGAAACCCGCCGCATCGATCTGCCCGTAGTGCGCCTCTATACCGACACGGAAATGGCGATCCCGGTCTATGTGCAGCGCGGCAAAAAAGACGGCCCGACCATTTTCGTCTGCGCCGCGCTGCACGGCGACGAGCTGAACGGCATCGAAATCATCAGCCGCCTGATCCGCAGCCGCGCGCTCAAGTCGCTGCGCGGCACGCTGATCGCGGTGCCGGTGGTCAATGTCTACGGCGTGCTGCAGCACTCGCGCTACCTGCCGGACAGGCGCGACCTGAACCGCTCCTTTCCCGGCTCCGCCAAAGGCTCCCTGGCGGCGCGCATGGCGCATGTGTTTCTCGATGAGATAGTCTCCAAGTGCGACTACGGTATAGACCTGCACACCGGCGCCATCCACCGCAGCAACCTGCCGCAGATCCGCGCCAATCTGGACGACGAGGAGACCCTGGCCATGGCCAGCGCCTTCGGCGTACCGGTGCTGCTGAACGCGACCCTGCGCGACGGCTCCCTGCGCCAGGCGGCGGCGGACCTGGGCGTGCGTATCCTGCTGTACGAGGCCGGCGAGGCGCTGCGCTTCGACGAGCTGTGTATCCGCGCGGGGCTCAAAGGCATTTTGAACGTGATGCGCCACCTGCAGATGCTGCCGAAGGGTCGCCGGCAGCACAGTATCGAACCCTTCGTGGCCAGGCGCAGCGGCTGGCTGCGCGCCAGCGACAGCGGCATTGTGAACCACAAGAAATCCCTCGGCGATCACGTGCTCGAGGGTGAAGTGCTGGCGACCATTGCCGATCCCTACGGCCACGAGCTGGACCGGGTGATCTGCAATGCGGACGGAATCATTATCGGCAAGCAGAATATCCCGCTGGTGCAGGAGGGCGAGGCCATGTACCACATCGCCTATTTCCACGAGCCCCACGAGGTGGTGGAAAATCTCGAGCTGTTGCAGGACAGCCTGCTGCCCGGCGAAAACTTCTGACGCGGGGCCAACACAGGCCCCGCCCGCTTATCGGGACCGCAGCAGTTCCAGCACTTCCCTGCTCGGGTAACCCTGCACCTCGACGCCAACGCTCTTCTCGAACGCTTTGATCGCCTTGCGCGTGCCGGGGCCGGCCTTGCCGTCGATCTCCCCCTGGTAGAAGCCTTTTTCCTTCAGCAGTTTCTGCAGCTCTTCCACCTGGGCGCTGTCTATACGGGTAAAGGGCCGCTTCCAGTCGCGCACCAGTCCGGGTGCGCCGCCAATCCGGTCGGCGAGCAGGCCGATGGCGGTGGCGTAGCGGTCGGAGTTGTTGTAGCGCTTGATGACGAAGAAATTTTTCAACATCAGGAAGGCCGGCCCACCGCGGCCGTCCGGCAGCTTCAGTTCGGCCTTGAGGTCCCTGCGCGGAAAGGGCTCACCGTTGGCGCGCTTTACACCGAGCTTCTCCCACTCGCCGATGGTCAGCTTGCCGGCCGGCAGCTTGCGCTCGGGGATCGTGACCTCGTAGCCCCAGGTCTCCCCCCGCCGCCAGCCATTGTTCGACAGCAGGCTGGCGGCGGTGGCCAGCGCGTCCGGCACCGAGGTCCAGATATCGCGCCTGCCGTCGCCATCCATATCCACGGCATAGGCCTGGTAGCTGGTGGGGATAAACTGGGTGTGGCCCATGGCGCCGGCCCAGGAGCCGGTCAGGTGGCTCTCGTCGATATCGCCGCTCTGCAGAATTTTCAGCGCGGCCAGCAACTGCTGGCGGCCGAATTTCTTGCGCTGCGGGTCCGCGTAGGCCAGCGTCGCCAGCGAGCGTATCACGCTGCGCATCACCTTTTTGTTGTCGAGTATATCGCCGTAGCTGGACTCCACCGACCAGATCGCCAGCAGGATATTCGGATCCACACCGAAGCGCCGCTCAATCTTGTCCAGCCACGGCTGCAGCTTTTCCTTCTCCTTTTTGCCGCGCTCCACCGCACGCCTCTGCACCCGGTTGTCGAAGTACTGCCACACCGGCGCCTTGAACTCGGGCTGATAGGCGGCCTTTTCCAGCACCCAGGGATCCGGGGCGTCTATGCCTGCGAAGGCCCTGTCGTAGGTCTCGCCGGAAATGCCGTTCTTGATCGCGACCTTGCGGAAATCCTTCACCCATTTCTGGAAGCCGGGATCCGGCGCCTCCCGCGCGAACGAGGGGAGCGCGCACAGCAGCGCCGCGCACAGGGTGAAAAATCGGACCAGGGGCAGATACCGGGAGAAAATGGACATAGGGATTCCTTCAGCACGCAACATAATGCTCGCTCAAGGGTAGAACGGAAAAACGTCTTTCGAAAGGCGGATATCCCTTCCCGTGACGGCGATCAAATCCGCTCAGGGAATCACGTAGAAGAGCACGGCGCAAAAATGCAACACACCGCCGGCGAGCACAAACAGATGCCAGATGGCGTGGTGAAAGCGCAGGCTGCGCCACAGGTAGAAGGCGATACCGCCGGTGTAGCAGAGACCGCCCGATACCAGCAGCCACAGACCGCCCGTCTCCAGCTTGTCCATCAGCGGATCGACCGCGGCGATCACGACCCAGCCCATCAGCGCGGAGAGGGTGATCGACAGGGCGCGGATCTTTTTTAGCGGCGTGAACTGAATGATCAGCCCGGCCAGCGCCAGCCCCCAGATGATACCGAACAGCCACCAGCCCCAGGGCCCCCTCAGGGTCACCAGCGTGAAGGGTGTGTAAGTGCCCGCTATCAGCAGGAAGATGGCCGAGTGATCGAGCGTGCGCAGTATCTCCTTGGCGCGCGCGTGGCTGATGCTGTGGTACAGGGTCGAGGCGCCGAAACACAGGATCAGAGTCGCGGCATAGACGCTGGAGCTGGCGATATGCCAGGCGTCGCCGCGCAGCGCGGCGAAAGCGCAGAGCACACCGAGACCGACGATAGAGAGCAGTGCGCCCACGCCGTGGGTGATGCTGTTGGCGACCTCTTCGGCGAAGCTGTAGCGGTTGGTAATGGAGGAAGACATGGAAACCCCGGTCAAATGCGTCGAGCTCAAGTCAAGCACAAATTTATGACTGGAATCTTAAGCTTGGTCTAATCATCGACAGAGCCGCCGCGAAAAGCAAGGCCCAGTCGAGACCGGGGATTCACACAGGGGCCGGGCAGTGTCCGGCCGGGGTTCAGACGCTCGGGCCGTGGATACCCATCTCGCACAGGGCCGAGGACTCGCGCACTATCGTCTCGTTGCGGTCCGGGCCGGTGGAGATGATATCGATCGGCGCGCCGACCAGTTCCTCGATGCGGGCGATATAGGCGCGGGCATTGTCCGGCAGCTCCGCCTCGCGGCGCACGCCGAAAGTGGTCTCGCTCCAGCCGGGCATCGTCTCGTAGACGGGCTCGACACCCTCCCAGCCGGCGGCGTCGAAGGGCACCGGCACTGCCTCGCCGGCGCTGTTGCGGTAGCCGACGCAGATCTTCACTTCCTCCAGGCCGTCGAGCACATCCAGCTTGGTCAGGCACAGGCCGGAGATGCTGTTGATGCGGATCGCGTGGCGCACGGCCACAGCGTCGAACCAGCCGGTGCGGCGCTGGCGGCCGGTGGTGGCGCCGAACTCGTGGCCCTTTTCGCCCAGGTGGCGACCGACATCGCAGCCCAGCTCGGTCGGGAAGGGACCGCCGCCGACGCGGGTGGTATAGGCCTTGGTGATGCCCAGCACATAGTCCAGGTACAGCGGGCCGAAGCCGGAGCCGGTGGCGGTGCCACCGGCGGTGGTGTTGGACGAGGTCACGAACGGATAGGTGCCGTGGTCGATATCCAGCAGCGAGCCCTGGGCGCCCTCGAACAGGATATGCTCGCCGCGCTCGCGGGCGCAGTGCAGCTGGTCGGCCACATCCGCGATCATCGGCACCAGCTGGTCGCGCCAGACTTTGGCCTGCTCGACCATGGCCTCGTAGCTGACCGGCTCCACCTTGTAGTACTGGGTCAGGGCGAAGTTGTGGTACTCCAGCAGCTCTTTTAATTGCGCGCAGAAGCTGTCCCAGTTGCACAGGTCGCCGAGACGCAGGCCGCGGCGCGCCACCTTGTCCTCATAGGCCGGGCCTATGCCGCGGCCGGTGGTGCCTATGGCCTTGTCGCCGCGGGCCTTCTCCCGCGCCTGGTCCAGGGCCACATGCACCGGCAGTATCAGCGGGCAGGCCGGGGACAGGCGCAGGCGCTCGCGCACCGGCACGTTTTTCGCCTCCAACTCGCCCATTTCCGTCAGCAGCGCCTCCGGCGACAGCACCACGCCGTTGCCGATCAGGCAGGTGACGCCGTCGCGCAGTATGCCGGACGGGATCAGGTGCAGCACCGTCTTCTCACCGTCGATCACCAGCGTGTGGCCGGCGTTGTGGCCGCCCTGGAAGCGCACCACCAGCGATACCTTTTCCGTCAGCAGGTCGACGATCTTGCCCTTGCCCTCATCGCCCCACTGGGTGCCCAGCACTACTACATTCTTGCCCATTTGCGTAAATCTCAAGTCGTCAATTCATCTGTAGGATGGGCAAAGGAAGCGTAGCGGCCGTGCCCATCAACCGGCCCAGATGGGCACGACCCCGCCATGGATGGCGGGGATGCAGAAGAAAACGCAGGAGCAGTTTTTCTGCCTGCGCTTTGCCCATCCTACGAATCTGCCCGGGTAGCGGGCTAAATAATCTTAGTCGGGCTCAGCCGCGCGGCTTCACCACCCAGTCGCCACCGTCCAACACCAGTTCGCGGTCACAGCGGGACTGCACCTCGCCCTCGGCGCCGTCCGGCAGCGCGTAGATAACCACCTCGCCCTGGCGGCGCAGCTTCTCCACCGCGCGCCACAGGCTCTCGCCCTCGGCCCCCTCCGCCGGCGGCGCCAGTATCGCGCCGTCGAGCGGCGCCGGCGCGCGGCCGAGGGTGTTCAGGGACACCAGGTCGCTGCTGAAACCGGTGGCGGGCCTGTCGCGGCCGAACACCCTGCCGATACCGTTGTAGCGGCCGCCATTGGCCAGCGCCTGGCCGTGGCCCGGCGTGTAGGCGGCGAACACAAGACCGGTCTCATAGTCATAGCCGCGCACCTCGGACAGGTCGAAGAAGAGCTCCACCGATGGATAGCGCCGCTCGAGGGCGTCGGCCAGTGCCTGTAAATCCGCCAGCGCCGCGCCCAGTTCCGCCGGCGCGCTGGCGAAGAGGTCGCGGGCGCGCGCGAGGCAGTCGCTGCCGCCGGCGAGACCGGGCAGCGCGCGCAGCCAGGCGGCCGCGCGGGGGTCAGTGACATTGCTCTCGACCCAGCTCTGCACGTCGGCGCTGGCCTTGCTCTGCAGCAGCGCGAAGAGTTCGCGGCGCTGCTCGCCGTCCAGCCCCGCCGCATCGGCGAGGCCGCGGTAGATGGCCACGTGACCCAGATCCAGGTGAATCTGCTCGACGCCGGCGATCTGCAGGCTCTCTAGCATCAGCGAGATGACTTCGATATCCGCCTGCAGACTGTCCACACCGTACAGTTCGGCGCCTATCTGAATCGGCGCGCGCGAGCCCATGGCGGTGCGCGGGCGGGTGTGCAGCACATGGCCGGCGTAGCAGAGGCGGTTGGCGCCGGCGCGGGGGAAGCTGTGCGCGTCGATGCGCGCGGCCTGGGGGGTGATATCGGCGCGGATGCCAAGGGTGCGCCCGGAGAGCTGGTCGGTGACCTTGAAGGTGCTGAGCTCCAGATCGCGCCCCATGCCGATCAGCAGGGATTCGGTGAATTCCAGCATCGGCGGTATCACCAGCTCGTAGCCCCAGCTGTGGTAAAGGTCCAGCAGGCGGCGGCGCAGGGTTTCTATCTGCACGGCGTCCGCGGGCAGGATTTCCGCGATGCCATCCGGCAGCATCCAGCGATCGGCTTGGGTCATGGTGAAAAAGGTGTCGTCAACGGTATAGCGGGGCGGGGGCGCCCTCACAAAAAAACCGGGCTCGGCCCGGTTTGCGTGATTTTACCACCAAGTCTCGGCGGGAAGGTAGGGGTATTGGGCGGTGCAATTCGGCAAAAAGCCAGCCCCTACGGCTCCGCGTTACTTGCCCTCCGGATCCTTCAGGTAGCGGAAGAACTCGCTGTCCGGATCCACCAGCAGCATGTCGGCCTTGCTCTGGAAGGTCTCCTTGTAGGCCTGCAGGCTGCGGGTGAAGCGGTAGAACTCCGGGTTCTTGCTGTAGGCGGCGGCGTAGATGGCCGCGGCCTCGGCGTCGCCGGCACCGCGCAGCTCCTCCGCCTGGCGGTAGGCCTCGGCCTCGATCACCACCTTCTGGCGGTCGGCGTTGGCGCGGATGCGCTCGCTGGCCTCCTGACCCTTGGCGCGGTGGTCGCGGGCCTCGAGTTCGCGGCCGGCGCGCATGCGCTGGAAGACCGACTCGGACACCTCGGGCGGCAGATCGATACGCTTCACGCGCACGTCGATGACCTCGACACCCAGTTCCCCCTGGGCTACCGCGTTGAGGTTCTTGGTGATCTCCGCCATCAGTTCGTCGCGCTGACCGCTGACCACTTCGTGCAGGTCGCGCACACCGAACTGGTTGCGCAGGCGGTCGTTGATGCGCTCCGCCAGCAGGCGCACCGCGTTGCGCTCGTCGCCGCGGGTGGCGACGTAGAAACGGCCCACGTCGGAGATGCGGTACTTGGCGTAGGAGTCCACCATCATGAATTTGTTTTCCGCATTCAGCATGCGCACCGGGCTGGAGTCCACGGTCTGGATGCGCGCGTCGAACTTGCGCAGCTCGTGCACCAGCGGAATCTTGAAATACAGGCCCGGCTCGTAGTCGGTGCGGATCAGCTCGCCGAAGCGCAGCAGCACGGCCTTTTCCGTCTCCTTGACCACGAAGGCGCTGGAGGAGATGGCCAGTACCGCGAGCAGCAGAGCGGCGATGATTACCAGTGTTCTGTTGTTCATTGCGTCACCCCTCAACGGACATTCTGGCTGCGGCGGCTGTTGGCGGCCTCGGTGCGCAGCCGCTCGACGATGCGCTGGTAGACCTCATCGACGACCGCCGGCGACACGCCCTGGCGCTGTACCGTCTGGGCGCCGCTCTGCTGCGCCAGCTTGTCCAGCGGCAGGTACATCATGTTGTTGCCGCCCTCGACGTCCACCATCACCTTGGAGGCGTTGGCCATCACCTCCTCCACCGCGTCCAGGTAGAGGCGCTCGCGGGTCACCTCGGGGGCGCGCTCGTATTCGGCCAGCAGCTTCTCGAAGCGCACCGCCTCACCGCGGGCGCTCTCGACGACGCGGGACTTGTAGGCCTCCGCCTCCTCGATAATGCGCTGGGCCTGGCCCCGCGCCACCGGAATCACCTGGTTGGCGTAGGCCTGAGCCTCATTCTGCAGGCGCACCTCGTCCTCGCGCGCGCGCACCACGTCGTCGAAGGCATCCTGCACTTCCCGCGGCGCCTTGGCGTCAGTCAGGTTGACCACGTCGACGCGAATGCCGGTCTGGTACAGATCCAGGTATTCCTGCAGCCGCTCCTGGGTGTCCGCGGAGACCTGGGTACGGTTCTGGGAGATGACGCCGTTGAGGCTGGTGGAACCCACCACGTGGCGCAGGGCGCTGTCGGTGGCCTGCTGCAGGCTCTTCAGCGGGTCGCGCACGCGCAGCACGAAGGATTCCGCGTTGTCGATATGCCACTGTACCTGCAGCACCACGTCGACGATGCTCGCGTCTTCGGTGAGCATCTGCCCGGTGGTGCGCTCGGTGCGCACCTCGGTCATGTTGACCTTGGTGACTGTGTCGATCAGCGGCGGATTCCAGTGCAGGCCCGCCGTCTCGGTGGAGTGGTATTTACCCAGGCGCAGCACCACCGCGGACTCGTTGGCGTTGACCTGGTAGAAGCCCAGCAGGCCGTAGAGCACCGCGGCGACGATAAACACCAGCATCCAGGGGAAACTGCCCGAGCCGGCGCCGTGGGAGCCCCCCCCGCCAAACAGGCCGTTCAACTTCTGCTGCAGCTTGCGCAGCACTTCGTCCAGATCCGGTGGGCCGTCGTTGCGCTTGCCACCGCCTCCGCCCCAGGGATCCTTGTTGTTACCACCCGGTTCGTTCCAGGCCATCGAAATACTCCAACTCTGATCGTTAAACTTCTTGTCCCGGCGGATTCTAGCATTCTTCGCCGGCGAATTATTGCCGCTTATCGTTGCCGGGCCTCGCCTGATGGCCGCCACTCCGGCGCCGCCTCACCCTCTTTGTAGGGCGCCAGCAGGCGCTGAAAGTCGCCCCTGGGCAGCAGCAGCTGCAGTTCGCAGTCGCCGTTGTCGCGGTAGCGCTCCGCCTGCACCGCGTTGATCTCGTAGAGCTGCGCGCGCAGGCGCGACTGCTGCGGCGTGGTCACCAGCAGGCCACTGACCATCTGCTCACCGAGGCGTTCGGCGATGGCCTCGATCAGCAGATCGCAACCGGCACCGGTGGCCGCCGACAGCCAAACGGCGCGCGGTATACCCTGTTCGTCGCGCTCGATGCGCGGCTCGCTGTCGGCGAGCAGATCGATCTTGTTGTACACGAGCAGCTGCGGCAGCTCGGCGGCGTCTATCTCTTCCAGCACAGCCTGCACCTCCTCCATCAGGTGCAGCCTGTCCTCCGCCGCCGCGTCGACCACGTGCAGCAACAGCGTCGCGTTGGCCGCCTCTTCCAGCGTGGCGCGAAAGGCCTCGACCAGCTTGTGCGGCAGGTGGGAGACAAAGCCCACGGTATCCGCCAGCACCATGGCGCCGACACTGGGCAGGTCGACGCGGCGCATGGTCGGGTCCAGAGTCGCGAACAGCTGATCGCGCACATAGACATCGGCGTCGGTGAGGCGGTTGAACAGCGTGGACTTGCCGGCGTTGGTGTAACCCACCAGCGACACCGTGGCCACCTCGGCGCGGGAGCGCGCGCGGCGGCCCTGCTGGCGCTGGCGGCGCACCTTTTCCAGCCTCTTCTCGATGGAGTCGATACGCGCGCGCAGCAGGCGGCGGTCGGTCTCCAGCTGCGTCTCGCCGGGGCCGCGCAGGCCGATACCGCCCTTCTGCCGCTCCAGGTGGGTCCAGCCGCGCACCAGGCGCGTGGCCATATGGCGCAGCTGCGCCAGCTCCACCTGCAGCTTGCCCTCGTGGGTGCGCGCGCGCTGGGCGAAGATATCCAGGATCAGGCCGGTGCGGTCCAGCACCCGGCACTTGAGCTCGCGCTCGAGATTGCGTTCCTGGCTCGGTGACAGGCTGTGGTCGAAGATCACCAGCTCGGCGCCGTGGTCCACCACCGCCTGGCGGATCTCCTCCAGCTTGCCGCGGCCGACAAAGGTCTTAGGATCCGGTGTGGCGCGCTGGCCGAAGATAAAGGTCACCGGATCTGCGCCGGCGGACAGGGCCAGCTCTTCAAATTCACGCGGGTCGTCGGGGCTGTCGATGGCGGACAGTTCCAGGTGCACCAGCACCGCCAGCTCACCGGATTCCGGTCGTTCGAAAAACAATGGGAAATCTCTGTTGCGGGGCCGCGACGCGGCCCGGGGACCCATTCGAGGCCGCCGTGGCGGCGTCAACTTTCAGGGTGTCAAACTGCGCGCGCCCCGGCGGGCCGGGGCGCAGATCAAAGCTCGAAGGGGGGTCGACGTTAACCGAAGGTGTCGCGCTCACCACCCTCACCGGCACCCTCTCCACCCTGCTGTGCCGCCGGATTCAGCAGCGGTACGCGCACCGCGCGGGACGGGACCACGGTGGAAATGGCGTGCTTGTATACCATCTGACTGACGGTATTTTTCAGCAGTACCACAAACTGATCGAAGGATTCTATTTGCCCCTGAAGCTTGATGCCGTTAACCAGATAGATAGAAACCGGGATACGCTCTTTGCGCAATACGTTGAGGTAAGGGTCTTGTAAGCTGTGCCCTTTTGACATCTTTTTTCTCCTTGTCAAAAGCTGGAAGCGAATGCAGGCCGCAATCGCGCCCACGAAAACCGTGGACTAAGAAACGACTGAGGTTGAAGACGCGTACAAAATAGAGCCGGAAGTGGCCGGACTCTGTTAAAAAACTGACTGAGCGGGCTTGCCCACCGACGTTATGGCTGCTCAGGCGAGAAATTTCAAGGCTTCCGCCAAGATTTCGTCATTTTTGCGTTCTCTGCCATCGACATCCTGTGCGTAAATAGGCGCCAAGTCCGGCCAGCGCCGCAGCCAGGTCAGCTGGCGCTTGGCCAGTTGGCGGGTGGCGGCAATGCCCGCCTCCACCATCTCCTCGTAGCCGAGCCGGCCGTCCAGATACTGCCACACCTGGCGGTAGCCCACCGCGCGGATCGCCGGCAGGTCCTCGTGCAGGTCGCCGCGCTCGCGCAGGCGCCGCACCTCGTCGACAAAGCCCCCCTCCAGCATACGGCGGAAGCGCAGCGCTATGCGCTGGTGCAGCAGCGCCCTGTCCCGCGGCAGCAGTGCCAGCTGGCGCAGCTCGTAGTGCTCCGCCACCGAGTCCCGCGCCTGCTCGCGGCGCAGCCGCGACAGCGGCACGCCGGTCAGGCGGTAGACCTCCAGGCCGCGCTCGATACGCACCGAGTGGTTCGGGTGCAGTTCGGCGGCCAGTTCCGGGTCCACCGCCGCCAGTTCAGCGTGCAGCGCCGGCCAGCCCTCGCGGGCGGCACGCGCCTCTATCTCCGCGCGAATGGCGGGGTCCGCCTCCGGCAGCCGCGCCATGCCTTCCAGTAGAGCGCGAAAATACAGCATGGTTCCGCCGACCAGCAGCGGCACCCTGCCCGCCGCGGCGATTTCACCCATGGCCGCGAGCGCATCCTCGCGAAAGCGACCGGCGGAATAGGACTCGGAGGGCTCGCAGATATCGATCAGGCGGTGGGGATAGCGCTCCAGCTCGGAGGCCGACGGCTTGGCGGAACCGATATCCAGCCCCCGGTAGACCAGCGCCGAGTCGACGCTGATCAGCTCCACCGGCAGCCGCTCCGCCAGCGCCATGGCCAGATCCGTCTTGCCCGACGCCGTGGGGCCCATCAGGAAGATAGCGCGGGGCTTGGAGTCGCTGCCCGAACCCCGCTCTTTCACGTTACTGGCCACGGAGAAACCACTTGTCCATATCGGCGAGCTTCACCTGGGTCCAGGTGGGGCGGCCGTGGTTGCACTGGCCGCTGCGCTCGGTGCGCTCCATATCCCGCAGCAGGGCGTTCATCTCCGGCAGCGTCAGTTTGCGGTTGGCGCGCACCGAGCCGTGGCAGGCCATGGTGGAGAGTATCTCGTTGATGCGCTCGCCGATGCGGTCGCTGCCGCCCTCGGCCAGCAGGTCCGACAGCACGTCGCGCACCAGCTGCTCAACCTCGGCGCCGTGCAGCAGCGCCGGCACCTGGCGCACCAGCAGCGTCTCGGGTCCGGCCCGCTGCAGCACGAAGCCGAGGGACGTGAACACCTCGCTGCGCTCCTCGAAGCAGTCCGCCTCGCGCTGGCTGACCGCCAGGCTGACCGGCACCAGCAGTGGCTGCGCCTGGATACCGCCGGCGGCGTGGGCGGCCTTCATCTGCTCGTAGACGATGCGCTCGTGAGCCGCGTGCATATCGACGACGATCAGCCCCTGCTCGTTCTGCGCCAGGATATAGATACCGTGCAGCTGTGCCAGGGCAAACCCAAGCGGTGGGCAGACGTCCGCGTCTGGCGAGCGCTGCTCGCCGCGGACTTCTGCGCCCGGCCACGGATGGCCGGGCCGGTCGTCGCTCCAGGGACTGCTGCCCGGTTCCGGCGCGGCCTCGGCCACTCCGGAATCCGCCTGATACGGCTGGTGCAGCGCTCCGTAGGCGTCCATCTGTTGGCGCAGATCCCCCGGCGACGGCCTGGAGGCGAGTGGCATCTTCTGCTGCCCGCCGAATTCCCCGGCGCGGATACCGCCGGCGGTTTCGGGCTCGGGCTGTCTGTTTTCCTCCCGCTGCCCGGGCCTGACATCCGCCAACGCCCGGTGCAGGGAGCCGAACAGGAAGTCGTGCACCAGGCGGCTGTCGCGGAAGCGCACCTCGTGCTTGGTCGGGTGCACATTCACGTCCACCGAGGCCGGGTCCAGCTCCAGGTAGAGCACGAAGGCCGGGTGGCGGCCGTGGTAGAGGACGTCGGCGAAGGCGCGGCGCACCGCGTGGCTGACTACCTTGTCGCGAATCGCGCGGCCGTTGACATAGAAAAACTGCAGGTCCGCCTGGGAGCGGGAGAAGGCCGGCTCGGCCACCCAGCCCCACAGGCGCAGGCCGCTGCGCTCGACGTCGATATGCAGCGCATTCTGCATAAAGGCCGGGCCGCACACCTGGGCCACGCGCCGCTCCATCTCTGCGCGGCCGCTGCCGCCGCGCAGGTTGTGCACGCCCTTGCCGTTGTGGCGCAGGCTGATGGAGACGTCGAAGCGGGACAGGGCCAGGCGCTTGATGGTCTCATCGACGCGGTTGAATTCGGTCTTCTCGGTGCGCAGAAACTTGCGCCGCGCCGGGGTGTTGAAGAAGAGGTCGCGCACATCCACGGTGGTGCCGCGCGGGTGCGCCGCCGGCGCTATCTGCGCCTGCATATCCCGGCCCTCTGCACTCACCTGCCAGCCCTTGCCGCTGTCGTCGCGGCTGCTGGTCAGCGTGAGGCGCGCCACCGAGGAGATACTGGCCAGGGCCTCGCCGCGAAAACCGAGAGTGGCCACCGCCTCCAGATCCTCCAGCGCGTGGATCTTGGAGGTAGCGTGGCGGGCCAGCGCCAGCGGCAGGTCGTCTTTGTCGATGCCCTTGCCGTTGTCGCGCACCTTGATGCGCTTGATACCGCCGTTGTCTATCTCCACGTCCAGGCGCGTGGCGCCGGCGTCGAGGCTGTTCTCCAGCAGCTCCTTGATCACCGAGGCCGGCCGCTCGACGACCTCTCCGGCGGCGATCTGGTTGGCGAGGCGCGGGGACAACTGCTGGATTCTGTCGGGCATAAAAATTACAAAAAAGTTAGCGAAAATCGCGCTGTAGGAGCCTGCTTGCAGGCGAAAAGTGCGGAGCTCCGCAACCGTTCGCCTGCAAGCAGGCTCCTACATCAAGCGTTTACTTTCGGATGTTACCACCGGACGCGACAGGCCGAAGCCGATCAGCCCGAAGGGATGGTCAATGTCTGTCCGACCCGGATCACCGAGCTGTCGATACCGTTGATTCTTTTCAGCTCGTTGAGCGACACATTGTAACGCGCGGCGATACCGGAAAGGGTGTCGCCGCGGGCGATGGTGTGGCGGCGCTCGAGCCGGTCGCGGTTGGCGGCCAGCCAGGTGCCCGCCGGCGGGCGGCTGGTGAAGTGCGCCACTATACCGTCGCCGAGCTTTTGCGCCAGCTTGCGCTGGAAGGCCGGGTCGCGCAGGCGCCGGGCCTCGTAGGGGTTGGTGATAAATCCCGTCTCGACCAGGATAGAGGGCACGTCCGGCGAGCGCAGTACGGCGAAGTTGGCCTGCTCCACCCGCTTCTTGTGCAGGTGGGTGACGGCACCCAGCTGCGACAGCACACTGGCACCGATATCCAGACTCGCGTTCATGGTCGCGGTCATCGACAGGTCCAGCAGTACGCCGGCCAGGGTGTCGTCCTTGTCGTCGAGACTCAGGCTGCCGGCACCGCCGATCAGATCCGACTCGTTTTCGCGCTGGGCCAGAAAGCGCGCCGTCTCACTGGTGGCGCCGCGCGAGGACACCGCGTAGACACCGGCACCGCGGGCGTCCTTGCGCGTAAAGGCGTCCGCATGGATGGACACGAACAGGTCGGCGCGCATCTGGCGGCCCTTTTTCACCCGCTCGCGCAGCGGGATATAGTAGTCGCCGCTGCGCACCAGCTTGGCGGAAAAGCCGCGCTTGCTGTCGATGACCGCTTTCAGCTTTTTACTGATCGCCAGCACCACGTCCTTCTCGCGCAGGCCGCCGGGACCCAGTGCGCCCGGATCCTCACCACCGTGTCCGGCGTCTATCGCGATGACGATATCCCGCTCGCGGCTGACCTGCTGCAGCGTCTTCTCCTCGGCCTCCACCTTGTCATAGAGGTCGATCACCAGGCGGTCGGGCAATTTCTCGTGGCGGCGCAGGGCGAAACTGCGCGGCTTGACCTGCTGTTTCAAATCCAGCACCACGCGCAGGTCCTTCTTGTTGTGGCGGCCGTGGCGCAGCCGCTGTATCGGCGTGCCTTCCAGTGCCAGGCCGTCCAGCTCCGCCGCCAGGCGGGTGTCGGCCACATCCACCACCACCCGGTGCGGCTCATTCAGCGTGAACAGCTTGTGCTCCGCGGGCCCGCTGAGATCGAACACCAGACGGGTGTGATCCGGCGCGCGCCACAGGCGCACCCCCTCCACCTCAACCGCCTGCACCGGCAGAGCCAGCACCACCGAGACCAACAGGCCGGATATTCGCCACCAGACTGACTTCATTCTTGTTTTGCCCTGTCGATTATTCCCTGCCGCACTGCCCGGCGATCCAGTTCGTATTCCTATAGCAGCTTTCGCATGGCGGTCAACGCCGCCGCCCCCGCCTCCGAATGCGCGACCAGCCGCAGCTGGCGGCCGCTTTCCGGCACGGACAACTCGAGCTCCAGATCCGGCTGCGGCAGCACGCCGGCGCCGCGCTCCGGCCACTCCACCAGGCTCAGGCTGCCGGGCGCGAAGTAATCCCGCACCCCCATAAATTCCAGCTCCTCGGCATCCCCGAGGCGGTACAGGTCGAAGTGGTAGACCCGCCGAGCACCCCCGTCCGCCAGGGGAAACTCGTAGGGCTCCACCAGCGTATAGGTGGGGCTCTTGACCGCGCCGCTATGGCCGAATGCGCGCAGTACTCCCCGGCAGAAGGTGGTCTTGCCGGCGCCCAGCTGGCCGTGCAGATACAGCGTCAACCCGCTGTGCATACCCGCGGCCAGGCAGGCGCGGCCCAGCGCCTCGCCGGCGGCGACAGTGTCCGCTTCGCCCGCCAATTGCAGTGTCAGTTCCGCCACCATCAGTCCACCAGTCTCCGGATATGCGGCAGCAGGTCCGTGGCCAGCAGGCCCCGCTGGCCGTCCTGCGCGGCGCGGTCGCCCGCCTCGCCGTGCAGCCAAACCGCCAGGCGCGCCGCGTCCAGCGGCGACATCCGCTGGCCGATCAGGGCGGCGATAATGCCGGTGAGCAGATCGCCCATGCCGCCGGAGGCCATGCCCGGATTGCCGGCGTTGATCAGGTCGACACCGCGCTCGTGTGCGATCAATGTGCCCGCCCCCTTTAATATCACCACGCCGCTGAACCGCTTCTGAATCTCAATGGCCGCCGCGCGCGGGTCGGCGAGCACCTCGGCGGTGTCGCAGTCCAGCAGCCGCGCCGCCTCACCCACGTGGGGGGTCAGCACCCAGTCGTCGCGGCGGACGCCGGCCAGTACGCGCCTGCCGGCGAGGATGTTCAGCGCGTCCGCATCCAGTACCAGCGGCATCCCGGCGCGGCCGGCGCGGGCCAGCAACTGCTCACCCCAGGGCGCGCGCCCGAGGCCCGGCCCCACCGCAATCACGTCGGGACCGTCCAGCAGCGGTTCCAGCTCCTGCCCGGAGATCACCGGGTGCGCCATCACCTCCGGGCAGCGGGTCAGCGCCGCCGGCAGGTGCTCGGGGCGGGTCGCCAGAGAAATCAGGCCCGCCCCGGCGCGCGCCGCCGACTGCGCGGCCATCAGCGCGGCGCCGCCGAAACCGCTGTCGCCGCCGACCACCAGCACGTGGCCAAACTGGCTCTTGTAGCTGTCCGCCGCGCGCGGGGGCAGGCGTTTGACGCTGGCACCGTCGAATCGTTGCGCCAGTGGTTCCACCCCGACGTATATCTGCTCCGGCGCACCGAGGGGCTCGAACACCACCTCGCCGCAGAGGGCCGCACCGCGGCCGCAGTAGAGCCCCAGCTTGCGGCCGATAAAAGTCACGGTCACATCCGCGCGCACCGCCCCCTGCGCCGAAGCCGGCGCGTGGCCGGTATCGGCGCTGAGTCCGGACGGAATATCCACCGCCAGCACGGGCCCGGCACTCTTGTTGATACGCTCCACCGCGTGCGCGAGCGGCTCGCGCAGCGCGCCGGTAAAGCCGGTGCCGAGCAGCGCGTCGACAATCACGGTATCGCCGTCGGCGGCGTCCAGCTCGGTCAGTGAGGTGACGATAGGCACCCCCTCGCGGCGCGCGTAGTCGCAGGCCTGGCGGGCATCACCCTGGAGTTTTTCCGGCGCCACACAGGCGTAGACGGTCACCGGTATCTGCTTCTGCGCCGCCAGCGCCGCGACCACATAGCCGTCGCCGCCGTTGTTGCCGCCGCCGCAGAACACCTGGATACGCCTGGCCTCCGGCCAGCGCTTTTGCAGCTGGGCAAAGACGGCGCGGCCAGCGCGCTTCATCAGGGTCAGGGACGGAATCTTCAGCGCGGCAATGGCGCGGCGGTCGAGTTCGCGCACCGACTCGGCGCTGTACAGGGGTTGAGGCGTGTCCATTCGGCTCCCGCGATAAGATCAAGAATTAGTGATCAAAATTTAATCTGTGGCAAAATAGGCGATTCAGTCGCTGTCACCGCCGCGATGACAGCAAAGTATACCGCCCCGGGCGCACGATTGGCTTGCGCCCCGGCACTGGACCGGCAGCCCGACAATCCCAATGACCGAAACACTGCTCGCCGAGCTGGCGGCCCAGATCAAGATCTGGGGCCGCGAGCTGGGCTTCCAACAGATCGGCATCGCCGACTGCCAGCTGCAAGCGCACGGCGAGCGGCTGCGCGCCTGGCTGGACGCCGGCTACAACGGCGATATGGCGTGGATGGGTGCCCACGGCGACAAGCGCTGGCGCCCGGAGCTGCTGCAGCCCGGCACGCTGCGCGCCATCAGCGCGCGCCTCGACTACCTGCCGCCGGACACCCAGCCGGTGCGGGTGCTGAAGGATTCCTCCAAGGCCTATGTGTCCCGCTACGCGACCGGGCGCGACTACCACAAATTGATCCGCAAGCGCCTGGCGCAGCTGGCGCAGAGGGTAGACGCCTGGTGCGACGAACGCGGTATCGAGTCCTCGGGGCGCGCTTTCACCGACAGCGCGCCGGTGATGGAGCGCGCGCTGGCGGAAAAGGCCGGGCTCGGCTGGATCGGCAAGAACTGTATGGTGATCAACTCCAATGCCGGCTCCTGGTTCTTCCTCGGCGAGATCTACACCAACCTGGCGCTGCCGGTGGATCGGAGCGAAGAAACCAACCGCTGCGGCGACTGCACTGCCTGCCTGAAGGTCTGCCCCACCGACGCCTTCGTCGGCCCCTACCAGTTGGATGCGCGCCGCTGCATCTCCTACCTGACCATCGAGAACAAGGGGCCGATACCGGAGGAATTCCGCGAGCCGATGGGCAACCGGGTGTTCGGCTGCGACGACTGCCAGATCATCTGCCCGTGGAACAAGTTCGCCAAGCCCACCGCCGAAAAGGATTTCCACCCGCGCCACGGGCTCGACGACGGCGCGCTGCTGGCGCTGTTCGGCTGGAGCGAGGCCGAGTTTCTGCGCCGGACCGAGGGCTCGGCGATACGGCGCATCGGCTATGAGCGCTGGCGACGCAACCTGGCCGTGGCGCTGGGGAATGCGGAGCCCTCGGCGGAAATCATCGCGGCCCTGGAGAATGCACTGCGGGAAGCGACGCCGCTGGTGGCGGAGCATATCGAGTGGGCGCTGGCGCGCCTGCGCAGCGGGCGGCGGAGAAAGCGCAAGATCAAGCGGGTCGTTTAGGGCGCTGTTTTGTCCGGAAAAGTTGTGGAGCCGATGCTAAAGCCCTGATGCGTTTCCGGCAGCAGGGCCGCCACCGCACCTGCTAACGGGGACAGTGGCAATAGCTCACAGCCGGAAGAAGTGCTCCCGGTAGTGCTTCAGCTCCTCGATGGAATCGCGGATATCGTCCAGGGCCAGATGGTTGCTCTGTTTCTTGACCCCCGCGAGGATATCCGGGCGCCAGCGCCGCGCCAGCTCCTTGATCGAGCTGACATCCAGGTTGCGGTAGTGGAAGTAGGCCTCCAGCTGCGGCATATATTTGACCAGGAAACGGCGGTCCTGGCCGATCGAGTTGCCGCACATGGGTGAGGCGCCCTCCGGCACCCAGTGGCGCAGGAACTCCAGCGTCTCCCGCTCCGCGTCCCGCTCGGAGATAGTCGACTCCCTTACCCGCTGCACCAGGCCGGAGCCGCCGTGCTGCTCGGTGTTCCAGTCATCCATCGCATCGAGCAATGCGTCGCTCTGGTGCACCGCCATACTCGGCCCCTCGGCGAGGATATTCAGCTTCGAGTCGGTCACTATGGTCGCGATTTCGATAATGCGCTCTTTTTCCGGATCCAGACCGGTCATCTCCAGATCGATCCAGATCAGATTGTTCTGATCCACTGCGGGTCTCCTCAGGCTTTGGAGGGCAAGTTACCGCATTGCACCGGCGTTGCAAGCTATAATCCGCCGCGAATTGCCTAAGAGCCTCAGAATGAGCAAACGCAAACTGAGCCGGCGCCAGCAGTGGCGTATCGCCAAGATCCAGAAGGAGCGCGAGGAGCGCGCGCGCAAGCGTGCCGAGAGCGCCGAGCAGGCGCTGGACGAGGGCAGCCTCGGTCCGGAGCAGACGGGCCTGGTGATCGCCAACTACGGCACCCAGGTGCTGGTGGAGAGCGAGGCGGATCCCGAGCTGCGCCAGCGCTGCCACCTGCGCGCCAATATCGACACCCTGGTCACCGGCGACCGCGTCGCCTGGCGCCCCGCCGTCGGCGAGAGCAGCGGCGGCTACGGCGTGGTCGGTGCGCGCCTGCCGCGCCACTCGGAATTGCAGCGGCCGGACCGCTACGGCGACCTGAAGACGGTGGCCGCCAATATCGACCGCATCGTGATCGTCATAGCCCCCTACCCCGAACCCTTCGCCAATGCGATAGACCGCTACCTGGTGGCCGCCGAAACCACCGGCATTCACCCGATTCTGCTGCTGAACAAGACAGATCTGATCGACGACAGCAACCGCGACGCGCTGGAAGAACTGCTGGCCCCCTACCCGGAACTCGGCTACGAAGTGCTGCGCCTGTCCACCAAGACCGGAGACGGACTGCCGGAGCTATTGGACACTCTGGCCCGGGGCACCAGCGTCTTCGTCGGCCAGTCCGGCGTCGGCAAGTCTTCCCTGGTCAACGCCCTGCTGCCCGGCGCCGGCGCGCGCACCGGCGCCCTGTCGCAGGCGACCCGCAAAGGCACCCACACCACCACGGCGGCGGAACTCTTTCACCTGCCCAGCGGCGGCGATCTGATAGACTCCCCCGGCATTCGCGAGTTCGGCCTCTGGCATATGGACGAGCAATCGCTGCTGGAGGGCTTCGTGGAATTCCGCCCGTTTATCGGCCACTGCCGCTTCCGCGACTGCCGCCACCAGGGCGAACCCGGCTGCGCGATACAGGAAGCCCTGGCGCGCGGCGATATCAGCGCGCGGCGCATGAACAGCTTTCTGCACCTGCGCAACAGCCTGGAGTCTGAACATTGAACCTGATTATCGAACCGCAACAACTGGCCGCGCAGCTGGAGCGCGAAGACCTGCTGATCGTCGATCTCAGTTCCGAGCAAAATTATCAGAGCGGCCATATCCCCGGCGCCCTGCACCTGCCGTTTCAGGCGCTGATGGCGGGCACGCCCCCGGCGCCGGGCAAGCTGCCGAGTGCCGAGCGGCTGACGCAGGTGTTCCGCGCCCTCGGCCTGCGCCCGGAACACCAGGTCGTCGCCTGCGATGACGAGGGCGGCGGCTGGGCCGGGCGCTTCCTGTGGACCCTGGAAGTGATCGGCCACAGGAATTACAGCTACCTGAACGGTGGCATGCACGCCTGGCGCGGGGCGGGACTGCCGCTGTCCACCGAACCGGTGGAAGCCAAGCCCAGCACCATAGATATATCCATAGATACCGCCCCGGCGATGGAAGCGGATGAAATTCAACGGCGCCTGGGCGAGAGGGATTTCCTCGTCTGGGATGCCCGCTCGCCGCAGGAGTACAGCGGCGAGCGGGTGCTGGCGATGAAGGCCGGTCATATTCCCGGCGCGATCAACTGCGAGTGGACTCAACTGATGGATCCGCAGCGGGACCTGCGCATTCGCGCGGACGCGCGCGAATTTCTCGCCAAGCTGGGTATCGACGACACAAAGAAAATCGTCACCCACTGCCAGAGCCACCACCGCTCCGGCTTTACCTGGCTGGTGGGCAAATCCCTCGGCTTCGATATCCGCGCCTATCCCGGCTCCTGGAGCGAGTGGGGCAATCTGCCGGATACGCCGGTGGAGCAATAAACGCAACTCCCCCCGGATTCAAGACTCGGTAAAGAATACCAGGGCCTGATGCGAAGGCCCTGATGCCGGGGGAAGTTTGCGGGACTGTCGGCGAGAGGGATCTCGCCGACAAGCCTACAGGGATGTATTCACGGCGCGTCCCGCAAACTTCCCCCGGCAGCAGGGCCGCCGCCAACCTCTCTTGCTGGCGAGAGGGGGCGGGCAAATCAAGAACGTACACGGACCAGAAGTAACTCTATGCACCCAAAACTGTTTGCCGCACTGCAATACCTGACCCCGCAACGGGCCCTGTCCCGCGCCGCCGGCTGGCTGGCGGAGACGCGCATCCCGTGGATCAAGGATCCGTTCACGCGCTGGTTCGTGGACAAATACGATGTGGATATGAGCGAGGCGGAACAGAGCGACTGCACCGCCTTCGCCAGCTTCAACGACTTCTTTACCCGCGCGCTGAAGGAAGGCGCGCGGCCGATAGTTGCCGGCGAGCACACCCTCGCCTGCCCGGCGGACGGCGCCGTCAGCCAGTTGGGGGAGATTCACAACGGCAGGATCTTCCAGGCCAAGGGCCACGACTTCAGCCTGCTGGAACTGGTCGGCGGCGATCCCAAGATAGCGGCGCAGTTTACCGGCGGCCACTTCGCCACCGTCTACCTGTCGCCGAAGGACTACCACCGGGTGCATATGCCGATCGCCGGCACCCTGAAGAGCATGACCTATGTGCCGGGACAGCTGTTCTCGGTCAACAACGTCACCACCGAGACGGTACCGCGGCTGTTCTCCCGCAACGAGCGCGTGGTCTGCATCTTCGACACCGCCGCCGGCCCCATGGCGATGATCCTGGTGGGCGCGATGATCGTCGCCAGTATCGAGACCGTCTGGGCCGGACTGGTGACACCGCACAAACGCCGCGTGCGCACCACCGACTACGGCGACAATACGCCGATCCACCTGGAGAAGGGCGCGGAGATGGGCCGCTTCAAGCTGGGCTCGACCGTGATCATGCTGTTCGGCGCGGACAGGGTGCGCTGGCTGGAATCCCTGGGGGCGGAATCCCCGGTGAAGATGGGCGAGCACTTCGGCGATCTGGTCGCGGCCGAATAGGCCGCCCGAAGGCTGGCGCGAGCTGGCTAAATACCAGCAGATTCACACATCTGCGCCAGTATTTAGCGGGCGACGGTTAGATAGATCAGGGCCGAAGGCGCCGCGGGAGCGGCTGGACCGATCTATTTAACCGCCGGGTTACTAATAGCGCCCCAACAGGCGGGAGAGAAAGGCCGGCAGCCGCTGCCGGCTGAACAGGTAGCTGTCGCGCACCGCCGCCACATCCACCTGCGGATACCTGCCGGGCGCCACATCCTTGGCGATACTGATCTTGTCCTGCGGCGTCAGCTTGCCGCGCTCGATCAGCTTCTGCTTGCGGTCGTCGTCGGCGGCCAGATCCAGAAGACGCGGTTGCGCCAGCGGTCGCTTGGCGCCATCCAGCACCAGCATCACCTTGGGTTTCAGGCGGCGGCCGTAGGTCTGCTCCACGACGACGCCCACCTCGCCGGTGGACAGCTCCACCTGGGTGCCGGTGGGATAGAGGCCGATGGCCTGGATAAACTCCACCACCAGCTGTTCCTGATAGGCCACACCGCGCAGCTCGTACAGCTGCGCCACCGCCCGCGAGGGCGCCACCGGCTGGCTGGCGCCGCGGGGATTGGTGGCCTCATCGTAGAAGGTCACTATGCCGCACATGCGCGCCAACACCGGGATTCTGTCCCCGCGCAGGCCCTGGGGATAGCCGCCGCCGTCGTGCTGCTCGCGGTGGCAGCGGACGATATCGACTATCTGCGGTGACACCTGCGGGTCCGCCGACAGCATCTCCACACTGTGCTGGACGAACTTGCGGTACTCCAGCTCGCTGCGCGGATCCCGCGCGGCCATCTGCAGCACTTCGTCGGCGATCCTCAGCTTGCCCACGTCCTTCAGCAGTGTCGCCACCCCCAGCTGCACCAGCTCGTGGCGGCGCAGACCGATATGGCGACCGAACAACACGGCCCAGATACTGGCGCGAATGGCGTGACTGTAGGTGTGCTCGTCCTTGTCCCGCACCCGCGCCAGCCAGGCGGAGGCATCGGGGCTGCGCAGCACGCTCTCGACCAGATCCTCGACCACCCGATTGACCTGCTGCACCGGCAGCGGGCGGTCGCAGTGCAACTGCACCATGACCTGGTGCATGCCCTCGACGATGCGCCCGTGCAGGCGGCGCGCCCTGTCCGCCTCCGAGCGCGCGGGAGCGGGGGGCGGGTAGGCGGTATGGGAAACCTGGACCGGCTTGCAGGGGATGGCCACCGGCACGCGCTGGCCGCGCCTGCCGCCGGATGCCGGAGAGGGGGAATTCTTGCCCGCAGCGCGGGTGATACGGCGCAGGTTGACGGCGGCATCGCCGACGGACTTGACCACATCGACATAGACATAGCGGCAGTATTTCTGCAGCTGGCGTATCTCTTCCAGATCGCGGATATAGAAGCCCTGCAGCGCAAAGGGCGTGCGCGTCCAGGGCCTGTCCAGCCTGGACACGAACATGCCGCGCTGCAGATCCTCAACGAAGACTTTTGCCTGCTCGATCGCCACCGATGTGTTGCCGTCGATTTTTTGTGTTATTGGGCCACCCCGCGCTACTGTCTGCACCGCCTCTCAAGGCGGCGGGGCCAGCGCGCCTTTATAGCACGGCCGCCGGCCACTTAGCACCCGCCAGACCCGTGATAGACATCACAGAAAGAGGGAAATCCAGTGCAACTGCGCTGCACAGCGCCCCTCAACAATGGTATTTGGGCGACAGCTCCTGCACCGCCTCGATCATCGCCCGCGCGTGCTCCGGGTCCACCCTGGGCGTGATGCCGTGGCCGAGGTTGAACACATGGCCGGGGCCGCTGCCGTAGGACTCCAGAATCGCCGCCACCTCGGCGCGAATGCGCTCGGGGTCGGCGTAGAGTACCGCCGGGTCCAGGTTGCCCTGCAGCGCCACCCGATCGCCGACCCGCGCGCGCGCGGCGCCGATATCGGTGGTCCAATCCAGTCCCAGCGCGCTGGCGCCGCTGTCCGCCATCGCCTCCAGCCACTGGCCGCCGCCCTTGGTGAACAGGATTGCGGGCACCGGCCGACCGTCCGCCTCCTTGATCAGGCCGCCGACGATACGCGCCATATACTGCAGCGAGAATTCGCGATAGGCCGAGTGGCTCAGCGCTCCGCCCCAGGTGTCGAAGATCTGCACCGCCTGGGCGCCGGCGCGGATCTGCGCGTTCAGGTAGTCGGTCACCGAATCCGCCAGCACCGTCAGCAGCTGGTGCATCAGCCCAGGCTGGCGGTACAGCATCTCCTTGCAGCGGGCGAAATCGCGGCTGGAGCCGCCCTCGACCATATAGGTGGCCAGTGTCCAGGGGCTGCCGGAGAACCCGATCAGCGGCACGCGGCCGTTCAGTTCGCGGCGTATCATGGCCACCGCGTTCATCACATAATCCAGATCCCGCTCGCTGTTCACCACCTCGAGTGCCTCGATATCGGCAGCGGAGCGCAGCGGCTTGCGGAATTTGGGCCCCTCGCCCTCCTCGAAATAAAGGCCCAGGCCCATCGCGTCGGGGATGGTGAGGATATCCGAGAACAGGATGGCCGCGTCCAGCGGGTAGCGCTCCAGCGGCTGCAGCGTCACCTCGCAGGCCAGTTCGGTATTGCGGCACAGATCCATAAAACTGCCCGCCTGGGCGCGGCTGGCGCGGTACTCGGGCAGGTAGCGGCCCGCCTGGCGCATCATCCACACCGGCGTGCGGTCCACCGGCTGGCGCAACAGGGCGCGCAGGAAGCGGTCGTTTTTCAGTTCGGAGGGCTTGGATTCGGACATGGGCTGTACAACTGGCTGGCTAAAAAGGCGGCTATTGTACAGGCGGGCGCTACCGGAAGACAGGCATGCTGCCCCTTCCAGATTCGCGGCGGCTCTGGGGGGGGGGGGGGGGGGGGGGGGGGGGGGGGGGGGGGGGGAGGGGGGGGGGGGGGGGGGGGGGGGGGTGGGGGGGGGGAGAGGGGAAAAAGTAGGCGCGGGGGGGAAAAAAGAGGGGGGTGGCGCGAAGAAAGAAGGGGGGGGGGGGGGGTGTGGGAGAAAGGGGCCAGGGGGTGGTTTGTGTGCGAGCCTCCCCCCGCGGCGCCTGCCGTCTTACAG
>NZ_JBSWWT010000015.1:0-113936 GCF_056160225.1 Microbulbifer sp. ABF4_143 | reverse complement strand
GCGGGCATGCCCGCCATCCCTGGCGCGACCCCGCGCTTTCGATCCGGCCCCGGCCCCGCCATCCCTGGCGGGTCGCTGAGTCGCGCACGGCGCAATGCGCCGTAAACGCGCGACTCAGCCCTGTCTCAGGGTGAGTATAGTGATGTCGTCCGGCAAAGCCTCCGCGGTGTCCACGTGCAGCTCGCCACAGAGGCTGTCCAGATCCCCGCGGCTGCGGTCGATCGCCTGCAGCAGCTGCGCCTCCTTCTGCAGCAGATCCCCCTGCAGCAGCTCCAGCACACCGTCGGAACAGGCGACCAGGCGCCAGTTGGGCGGGAGCTTGGCGCAGATCACCTGCCAGTTCCCGTGCTCGAACAATCCCAGCGGGCGCCCTTTGCCCGGCAGCCACTCGGCGCCGTCTTCGGTCACCAGGGCGGGCATCGGGACCTGGCCCGCGACCGCGTAGTGCAGCTGGCGCGCGCGGCTGTCGATCACCCCCACGAACATGCTGGCGTGCTTGTCGAGGCGGGTGGACAGCAGCTCGCGGTTGATCAGGGTGAGGATATAGAGCAGGTCGCTGTCGAGGGTATCCAGCTGCGCGAACAGGGGCCGCTCGCGCAGCAGGTGCATGATGCTGTGCTTGATCAGCGCGGTGACCAGTGCCGAGGAGACGCCGTGGCCGGACACGTCCACCAGGTAGAAGGCGACGAAGCGCTCGCCGAACAGGCCGTAATCGATAAAGTCGCCACTGAGGTAGAGGGAGGGAATCAGGCGGTAGGCGGCCTCGAGGCCGCCGGGGTAGCGGTAGGGGGTGCGCGGCAGCAGGTGCTGCTGCAACATATGGCCGGCCTGCTGGTCGCGCTGCAGCACCTCGATATGGTCGTGCAGCTCGCGGTTGCGCCGCTCCAGTTCCTCGCGGTATTCGCGGTTCTGCCGCGCGAGGGATTCGGCGTTGGTGATGCGGCAGATGGCGTGGTCGATGACCGCTGCGTTCTCGAAGGGCTTGAGCAGATAGTCGCTGGCGCCGAGGCGCAGGGCCTGCACCACGTCGCTGACCTCGCTGTCAGAGGCCAGCACCACCACCGGCGTGTCCGGAGACAGGTGCTTGACTTTGCGCAACACCTCCAGACCGCCCATATCCGGTAGGTGCAGATCGGTGATCACAATCTGGAAGAGCCCCGGGGCGAAGCGGCCTATACCCTCCACGCCGCTCCGCGCCACCACCACCTCGAATCCGAGGCGCGACAGGGCGCCGCGCACGAAGTCGCGGCAGCGCTCGTCTTCATCGATCAGCAACAGGCTTCTGCGCGGGGCCATGGGGCGCTTCTTGAACGGGGGCTGGGGGACAGGGGGGCGTCAGAAATCGGCATCATCTTCGAAGTCGCCGCCAAAATCGTCCTCCAGCTCGCCGTCCTTGATCAGGTAGTCGCGCCGCTGCAGGTAGGCGTCGCGCAGCAGGATATAGCGGTCGCCCTGCAACACGGACTCGGCCTTCAGCAGACTGGCGCGGGTCTGCACCAGGTCGGTGAATTTGAACGCGTAGCGCGTCGGGTCGTGATCGATATAGGTGAGCGGGTTGGTATACCAGTCCACCACCTCGCCGGGCACATCGCGCACCGTGGACGGCCCCATAAACGGCAGTACCAGATAGGGCCCCGAGGGCACGCCCCAGACCGCCAGTGTCTGGCCGAAATCCTCGCCGTCACTGGCCTCCAGCCCCATATGCTGGGCCACGTCGAACAGGCCCGCGACTCCCACGGTGGTATTGACCAGGAAGCGGCCGGCGTCGTTGCCCGCCTGGCCCCACTTGCCCTGCAGGGCGCTGTTGAAGGTATTGGTGACTTCGCGCAGGTTATCGAAGAAGTTGCTGATCCCGTGCTGCACGAAGATTGGCGTGATCTGCCGGTAGCTGGTGGCCACCGGCTTCAGTACCCAGCGATCGGCGCTGTCGTTGAAGCGGAAGACGGCGCGGTTGAATCCCTCCCAGGGGTCGCGCGCGGCCGGCTCCTCGTCGCTGGCGAACTCGTCCGCCGGGTCGAAACCATACTCGTCTTCGAGTGCGGAAGTGCCCTCCGAATCAGCGTCGCCCTCGGCAAAGGGGTCGCCGGCCTGGCCGGCATCGGAGTCAGTTTCCCCGGCGGGCACCTGCGGCGCGGCGACTTCCTGTCCCGGCTCCGCAAAAGGATCCTGGGCCGCCGGAGACAGCGCCGGCGCGGTGGCCAGTGTCGCGGCGAAAAGCCAGGGCGAGATAACTGTGCGTCCCAGCAAAGACCTGCTCCTCTCTTTCACGTTGGCAGTGCGAGGATTCTACCGCCCCCGCACTGCGTAAACCACCCTGGGGCCTGGATCGGCCAAGAATTGCAGAGTATCCGGCAAGCCTCAGCCCTTCAGTCCCGCCAGCACGCCGGCGCGCAGCAGTTTCTGCAGCAGTTCGCGCCCGAACGCCAGCAGCGCGCCGCTGTCGGTCTGCGCCATCTCCGCCGCCAGCCGCTGCAGCAACTGGCGCCCGGTCTGCGCGCCCTCCTCCGCCAGCTGCAGAAGCCGCGCGGTCACCGCGTTGATCTCCATAAAGCCCACTTCGTCCTCGCGGTCGCGGTAGACGAGCAGGAAGGTGGGGTTCTGCGGCGGCTCCTGCGGCTGGTACCCGGGACCTATGCGGTGCACCGGATAGCGGTAGCTGAGGCTCCACACCAGCGGCGACACCACCGGGATCCCCTCCAGCACATCCCCGTCGAGCGACAGCCCGGCGGGGAGTTCGGCGCCGTTTACATCCAGCGCCAGTTCCACCCACTCGTAGTGGGCCAGCTCCAGCAGAAAGGGGGGATCCCCCGCCTGCGCACCGCGCTCATTCTGCAGGTAGTGCAGGAACTCCTCGCTGATCTGCAAAAAGTATGGACTCTGGGACGCGTGGCGATGGACGAAATCGCGCACCATTTTGTGCCAGCGCTCGTCGCTGTAGAGGCTGCGCAGCACCGGGAAACCGCCGGAAATAAAGGATTCGATATTGTTGTAGATCAGGTCGCGGTAGATGCCCATGCGCCTGTCTTCGATACCCGGCGGCGGCGCGTGTGTATCCGGCGCGCGCAGGTGTGCGGCGAAATCCCGCTGCAGGCGTTGGAATTTGCGCTGTTTATCGACGAGCGTGGACATGGGCCGCCTCCGCGGAATGGCTCGCCTGCACCGCCCGGATCTGCGCCACCTCCTGCAGCAGTTCCGGCAGCGGCGGTATGTTGAAATCCCGCTCCAACAGCGTCGGCACCGGGCCGTGAATCCGGTAGGCCTGCTCGAGCAGCGCCCACACCGGATCGATCACCGGCGCGCCGTGGGTATCCACCTTCAGGTCGTCCGCCTCGTCGTAGTGGCCGGCCACATGGGCGTAGCGGATGCGCTCGCTGGGCAGGCCGCGCAGAAACTCGAGCGGGTCGTAGCGGTGGTTGATGGAATTGACGTAGATATTGTTCACGTCCAGCAGCAGATCGCAGTCCGCCTCGGCCAGCACCGCGTTCAGGAACTCCAGTTCGCTCATCTGCGCCTCGCCTTCGACGCGGGGCGCGGCGTAGTAGGACACATTCTCCATCGCGATGCGCTGCTCCAGCAGGTCCTGTACTATGCGGATGCGCTCGGCCACATAGATCACCGCCTCGGCGGTGAACGGGATAGGGAGCAGGTCGTACAGGTGGCCGTGGTCCGAGCAGTAGCTCAGGTGCTCGCTGTAGCAGCGGATATCGTGCTCGCGAATAAACGCCTTGATGGACCTGACCAGATCCAGATCCAGCGGCGCCGGCGCGCCTATGGACAGCGACAGGCCGTGGGTCACGAACGGAAAGCGCTCGGTGTACTGGCGAAACCAGCGCCCGAAGCGCCCGCCGACACCGATCCAGTTTTCCGGCGCCACCTCGAGAAAATCCACCGCGTCCGGCGGCAGTTCCTCCCCGATCATCGAGCGGCGCAGGCCGAGACCGGCCCCCTCAACCGGGTAGTCGCGCCGGGACAGGTCCCCGGCGGGCACATCTCGCGTGGCGGTATTCTTCATGATTGTTGCTCGCAGTCGGCGGGGAGGGGCACGCCCGTGCCCCTCCCCGGCTCAGGCCCGGCCTATCCGCCGCACTTGCCCTCGCCGCATTTACCTTCCTTTTTCTTGCCTTCGCCGCATTTACCCTCGCCGCACTTGCCTTCCTTCTTCTTGCCTTCGCCGCATTTACCCTCGCCGCACTTGCCTTCCTTCTTCTTGCCTTCGCCGCACTTCCCTTCGCCGCACTTGCCCTCTTTCTTCTTGTCGTCCTTTTTCTCGTGATCGCTCATCGCGAGGTTGTAGCCGGACGACAGCTCCTCGGCCGCGAAGGGATTGCTGTTGTCGGCGGCCGCGGACACGTTCATCGCCGCGGATGCCAGGAAAGCCGCACCTACGGCGGCGGCGACCGGGGAAAGATGTTTCTTGTTCATAATGAATCTCCTGATAAAAACCCTGGGTAATAAAGGACACACGCTTGAGCGTGCCAGACCTCCGGGGGAGTATAGTGCCACCGCGGAAAAACCGGTCACACGTTGAGACAGGGCGCCTTGCGGCGGCGTTCACCCGCGTTTCCGCATTTGTATCCCTTTCTCATTCACTCTGTCGCACGGGCACTCGGCTTATTACAGCGCCAGTGAAAAAATTTCCGGCGATCCGGTTGCCGTTACAGCGGCAATCCGGCGGCGGACTGTTCAATTTCCATCCACAGCTTGTGCAGCCGTTTGGCGGAAACCGGCATCAGGGTTTTCAGGCTCTGGGCGAACAGCGAGATGCGGAATTCCTCCAGCATCCAGCGGTACTGGGACAGCTGCGGATCTGCCGCCAGGAATCTCGGCGCATGGCGCTCCGCCAGGGCCAGGTAGGGCTCGGCGGCCCTGTGGAATTCCGCCTGCAGGCGGCGGTCGCGGTTCGGGTCCAGCGCGGCCTTCTCCAGCCGCAGGGCTATACCCTTCAGGTAGCGGCCGTACTGGCGCAACTGCGAAAGCGGCGTATCAAACAGGAAACCGCGGTAGAAGAGCCCGGCCAGCTGCTGCTGTATATCCCCCACCGCCATGGCGACGGCCAGGTTTTTCTGCTGCTTGATCTGTTTGCGCAGCGGCACCAACTGCGCCAGCGCGTTGACCAGCAGATCGGCGATCTGCTGGGCCACGGACACCAGTTCGCCACTCCTCTCCAGCGCGGCGAGGAAGTCTTGCTTGGTGCGCGGCCACTGTTCGTCCGCCCAGAAGAGTTCGCGCGCGGCGGCCAGCATTATGTCGTCCGCGACCTCCTCGCGCTTGCCCAGGTCGGCGGCGGACAGGCCCAACTCCTTGCCGCGCAGCAGCTCCTTGCGCAGATACTTGACCGGCTCCGGCAGGTGCAGCAGCGCCAGACGGCAGATGCCGGCGCGGCTGAGCCTCTGCGCCTCTAGCGGGTTGTCGAGCAGCTTCAGCGAGACACTGTCTTTTTCCTCCACCAGCGCAGGGTAGGCGCGCACCTTCAGGGCGCCCTGGGTGAGGGTGTGCGTCTCCGGCAGGTCGCCGAAATCCCAGCGGGTGATGCCGTCGCGCTCGAAATCATCGCCGGCCGCGGCCAGCCCCTCCTGTACCCGGTCCTTGTAGCGGACCTGCAGCTCGGCCAGGTCGCGGCCCTGGTCGAGCAGCCGCCCCTCTTCGTCCAGCACCTGGATATTGAAGCGGTAGAAGTCCTCGAGCGACTGTTCCGCCGATTCCCAGGCGGCGTCCGGCACCTGCTGGGCCGTCTGGCGCCGCAGCTCATGGGCCAGCGACTGCCACAGCGGCACATTGTCCGGCTGCAGCTTCGGCAGCGCCCTGTCCACCGCCGCCGGCACCGGCACGAAGTACTTGCGCCACTGCTTCGGCAGCGCCTTGACCAGCGCGATGCACTTGTCGCGCAGCAGCCCCGGCACCAGCCAGGTGAGCCGCGCCGCCGGCACCTGGTGCAGCGCGCCGACCGGCACGCGGATACTGACGCCGTCGTCGACACTGCCCGGCTCGAAGTGATAGGCGAGCGGATAGACGACACCGCCCACCTGCAGCTCGTCCGGAAACTGCGCCTCGCCGAGGTGATCGGCGCTCGAGAGCATCAGCAGATCGCGGGGTATAAACAGCAGCTGCGGATCCTTCGCCTCCGCCTGTTTGCGCCAGTGCTCGAAGCCCGCCAGATTGACGATATCCGCGGGAATGCGCTCGTCGAAGAAGCGGAATATCACTTCGTCGTCGACGAGGATATCGCGGCGCCGGGATTTGGCCTCCAGATCCTCGAGCTCCTGCAGCAGGTCGGTGTAGTGTTGGAAGAACCTGCCCTTGCCGCGGTAGCGCCTTTCCACCAGCGCCTGGCGGATAAAGACCTCGCGCGACGTCTGCGGATCCAGCTTGCCGTAGTGGATGCGGCGCTTCTCCACCAGCACCAGGCCGTACAGGGAAATCTTCTCGAACGCCATCACGCGGCCGCCGCGGGCGTCGTAGTGGGGCTCGGAATAGTTGCGCTTGACCAGGTGCTCGGCGGCGGCCAGGACCCAGTCCGGTTCGATTTTGGCCACCGTGTGCGCGAACAGGCGGCTGGTCTCCAGCAGCTGTGCGGCCACCACCCAGCGCGGCGGCTTCTTGAACTGGCCGGAGCCGGGGAAGATATGGAAGCGGCGGTTGCGGCAACCGACAAACTCTTTGTTCTCGTCGCGCACGCCGATATTGCCGAGCAGACCCGGCACTATGGCCCTGTGTACCGCCTCGTAGTCGGCGGCCTCGCGGTTCTCCCGCCACTGCAGCTCGCGGCAGGCGACGCGCAGCTGGTGGTGTATATCGCGCCACTCGCGCATGCGCAGCCAGGACAGGAAGTTTTTCTGGCACCACTTGCGCAGCTGGTTCTGGCTCAGCGCCTGGCGCTCGGCCTCGAAGGCGTCCCACAGCTGCACATAGGACAGAAAATCCGACTGCTCGTGCCGCCACTGCCGGTGCTTCTCGTCCGCCGCCTGGCGCTTTTCCGCCGGGCGCTCGCGCGGGTCCTGCACCGCCAGCGCGCTGACGATGATCAGCACCTCGCGCAGGCTGCCATTTTCGGCGGCGGCCATCAGCATGCGCCCCAGGCGCGGGTCCAGCGGCAGGCGCGACAGGGCGCGGCCCAGTTCGGTGACCCGGCCGCCCGCATCCACCGCCTGCAGTTCCTGCAGCAGCTTGTAGCCGTCGTTGATCAGGCGCTGGTCCGGCGGGTCGACGAAGGGGAAGTCGCGGATATCGCCGATCCTGAGTTGCAGCATCTGCAGAATGACCGCGGCCAGATTGGTGCGCAGGATTTCCGCGTCGGTAAACTCCGGGCGCTGCTCGAAATCCTTCTCGTCGTACAGGCGCACACAGACGCCGGCGCTGACGCGGCCGCAGCGGCCGGCGCGCTGGTTGGCGCTGGCCTGGGAAATCGCCTCCACCGGCAGCCGCTGAATCTTGCTGCGGTAGCTGTAGCGGCTGACGCGCGCCGTGCCGGGGTCGATCACATAGCGGATACCGGGCACCGTAATCGATGTCTCGGCCACGTTGGTGGCCAGCACTATCCGGCGCCCCTTGTGGCCGTGGAAAACCTTTGCCTGTTCGGCCAGGCTCAGGCGCGCGTACAGCGGCAGTATTTCCACCTGCGGTATCTGCGCATCGCGCAGCGCCTTGTGGCACTCGCGAATCTCGCGCTCGCCGCTCATAAACACCAGTATGTCGCCGCCGCGCCGGCCACTGGATTTCTCCGCCGCGAGCAGCTCCTCCACCGCGGCGATCACCTGTTCGTTCAGATCCTGGTCGCTGTCCAATGGCGGGCGGTAGAGGATCTCGACCGGATAGGTACGCCCGGAGACCTCGATTATCGGCGCGTCGCCGAAGTGCCGCGAGAATTTCTGCAGATCGATGGTGGCCGAGGTGATGATCAGCTTCAGGTCCGGGCGCTTCGGCAACAGCGTCTTCAGGTAGCCGAGCAGGAAATCGATATTGAGGCTGCGCTCGTGGGCCTCGTCGATGATCAGCGTGTCGTACCTGTGCAGCAGCGGGTCGCGCTGGATTTCCGCCAGCAGAATGCCGTCGGTCATCAGCTTCACATGGGTGTGCTCGGTGCTGTGGTCGGTGAAGCGCACCTGGTAGCCGACGGACTCCCCCAGCGGCTGCCCCAGCTCCTCGGCGATGCGGTTGGCCACGGTGCGCGCGGCGATGCGGCGCGGCTGGGTGTGGCCTATCTGGCCGCTGACGCCGCGGCCGAGCTGCAGACAGATTTTCGGCAGCTGGGTGGTCTTGCCGGAGCCGGTCTCGCCGGCGACGACGACGACCTGGTGCCTGTCGATCAGCGCGGCGATCTCGTCGCGCCGCGCCACCACCGGCAGCCCCTCGGGCCAGGTCAGCGCCGGCAGCTTCTGCCGGCGCGCCTCCAGCAGCGCCCGCGAGGTTTCGATCTGCTCCGCCAGCTGCGCGAGCATGCGGTCCGCCGGCTTGCCCTCCCGCAGCCGCCGGCGCGCATTTTTCGCCGTTCTGCGCAGGCGCTGGCGGTCGCGCCCCATGCACTGGGGAATCTGGCTTTCCAGGGCCTCGAGGGCGTTGTCGGAATCGGTGTGACTCATGGTTCGGGAAATAACTGCAAACGGGCGATTATAACCGCCCCGCCGCGCTGGCGCAGGCTTGAACCATCTGGCGCTGAACTATACTGAGGTCGATTGCCCTGCCCCGTGCCCCCGAAGGCAATAGACACCCCACAACTTGCGAGCGGTACCCATGCAAGATCTGAAACCCAAACCACCGACCAGCGCCGGGGAAATGCTCGGCCACCCCAAGGGCCTGTTTCTGCTGTTCGGCACCGAGATGTGGGAGCGCCTCAGCTATTACGGCATGCGGGGCATCTTCGTCTTCTACCTGACCTCCGCGGCCACCGCGGCGGTGTTCGGCTGGGAGCAGCTCTCGGAGACGGAGCTGCAGTCCAAGGCGCTGTCCTACCTGGGCTGGTACGCGATGCTGGTGTACCTGACGCCGATCGTCGGCGGCTGGATGGCGGACAACCTGTGGGGGCAGCGCCGCTGCATCATGTTCGGCGGTGTGCTGATGATGCTGGGGCAATTCGCACTCGGCTTTCCCCACGGCTGGCTGCCGGACGGCAGCGAGATCTATATGCTGTGGCTGGGCCTGGCGCTGATGATTCTCGGCAACGGCTTCTTCAAACCGAATATCTCCACCATGGTCGGCGACCTCTACGACGAGGGCGATCACCGCCGCGACACCGCCTTTACGATTTTCTACATGGGTATCAACCTGGGGTCGATTCTCGGCTATCTGGTGATCGGCTGGATCGGCGAGAAGGTGAACTACCAGTTGGCCTTTTTCGTCGCCGGGCTCGGCATGCTGCTGGGACTGATACTGCAGGCCACCCAGGCGAAGCGCTACCTGGGCGAAATCGGCAACCAGCCTTCGGCAAAACTCGGCCTGAAGAAAAACGTCGAGGACAAGCATGCACCGCTGACCCGGGAGGAGCGCGACCGCATCAAGGTGATACTGATCCTCGGCGTGTTCACCGTGATCTTCTGGGCCGGCTTCGAGCAGGCGGCCGGATCGATGAACCTGTTTGCGAAGTACAAGACGGACCTGATGATCGGCGGCTTCGAGATTCCCGCCAGCTGGCTGCAGATGGTCAACCCGCTGTTTATCATCATCCTCGCGCCGATCATCGCCAGCATCTGGGTCGGCCTCGGCGACCGCGAGCCGAATTCGCCGGCGAAATTCAGCCTGGGGCTGGTGTTTCTCGGCCTGGGCTTCGTGTCCATGTGCGGCGCCGCGCTGCAGATCGGCGATTCCGAAACCATCAAGGCCAGTATCTGGTGGCTGGTGTTTGCCTATATCTTCCACACCATCGGCGAGCTGTGCCTGTCGCCGATCGGCCTGTCGATGGTCACCAAGCTGTCACCGCTGCGCTACCTGTCGCTGATGATGGGGCTCTGGTTTGCGTTTATCGGTATCGCCAACAAGGGCGCGGCGGAGATCGGCAAGCTGGTGGGCGAATCGGGCCCACTGGCCACCTTCGGCGGCGTGGCCATAGCGGCGATCGGCGCCGGCATTATTCTGTTCTTCCTGCGCAACAAGCTGGTGGACTGGATGCACGGCGTCGAGGAGGCGCATGTGAAGGTGGTCGAGTCCACCAAGGAAGAGCTCGGCATTACCGCCGACCACGAGGGCGCACCGCCGCGGCATTTCTCGGACTGACGAATGGTGAATGATGAACCGGGACTCAAACCCGTGTTCATCATTCCGCATTCATTTTTCCCAATCAGCGCCCCTTCACCAGATAGGCGATGGCCCTGTCCAGCCCCTCCAGCGTCATCGGGTACATATGCCCGCCGACCAGGCGCTGGGTCAGGCCGATACTGGGCGTGTACTGCCAGTATTCCTCCCCCACCGGATTCAGCCATACCAGCTTGCCGTAGGTATCGGTGACCCTCGCCATCCAGGCCGCGCCCGGCTCCTCGTTCATATGCTCGACACTGCCGTAGCGGCTGGTGATCTCGTAGGGGGCCATGGAGGCGTCGCCGACAAAGATCACCTTGTAGTCTTTGCCATAGGTGCGCAGCACTTCCAGCAGCGGCGTCGATTCCGAGTAGCGGCGCTGGTTGTCCTTCCACACGTGTTCGTAGATAAAGTTGTGGAAATAAAAATATTCCAGGTGCTTGAACTCGGAGCGGCAGGCGGAGAACAGCTCCTCGCACACCCGCACATAGGGATCCATGGAGCCGCCCACGTCGAAGAAGATCAGCACCTTCACCGCATTGTGCCGCTCCGGCACCATCTTGATATCCAGCAGGCCGGCGTTGCGCGCGGTAGAGGAGATGGTGTCGTCCAGGTCCAGCTCCTCGGCGGCGCCGGTGCGGGCGAACTTGCGCAGTTTGCGCAGCGCCACCTGGATATTGCGCGTGCCCAGTGTGATGCTGTCGTCCAGGTTCTTGAACTGGCGCTTCTGCCACACCTTGACCGCGGAGCGGTTGCGACTGCTGCCGCCGACGCGGATGCCCTCAGGGTGATAACCGCTGTTGCCGAACGGGCTGGTGCCGCCGGTACCTATCCAGCGGTTGCCGCCGCTGTGGCGTTTCTTCTGCTCCTCGAGGCGTTTCTGGAATTCCTCCAGCAGCTTTTCCAGACCGCCGAGACTCTCGATTTTTGCCTTTTCCTCTTCGGAAAGCTGCTTGATAAATTCCGCCCGCAGCCAGTCTTCGGGAATCATCTGCTCGAGAATATCGTCGAGGGTCTCCAGGTCCTTGAAGTAGGCGTCGAAGGCGCGATCGAACTTGTCGAAGTGCTTTTCGTCCTTGACCAGGCAGGTGCGGGCGAGGAAGTAAAACTCCTCCAGGTCGGCGAATACCAAGCGCCGCTGCAATGCCTCGAGCAGGGCCAGCAGTTCGGTGATCGAGACCGGCAGTCTATAGCGGCGCAGGTTGAGGAAGAATCCGATCAGCATAACAATTCGCGGCTAGCGTGTAGGATGGGCAAAGGAGCGCAGCGAGGTGCCCATCATCTGGCGTGGCGATGGGCACGCTGCGCTTTGCCCATCCTACATCTCGAACGCATCCGCCGGGATCAGCGATTCTCCCGGCGCGCCATAAAGGCCAGGCGCTCGAGCATATGCACGTCCTGCTCGTTCTTCAGCAGTGCGCCGTAGAGCGGCGGAATCGCGCTGCTGTTGTCGCGGTTTTTCAGCACCTCCTCGGGAATATCGTCTGCGAGCAGCAGCTTCAGCCAGTCGATCAGCTCGGAGGTGGAGGGCTTTTTCTTCAGCCCCGGCACTTCGCGCAACTGGAAGAAAATATCCATCGCCTCGGTGACCAGCTGGCGCTTGATACCCGGGTAGTGCACCTCGACGATCTTGTGCATCGTGTCCCGGTCCGGGAAGCTGATGTAGTGGAAGAAACAGCGGCGCAGGAAGGCGTCCGGCAGTTCCTTCTCGTTGTTGGAGGTGATGATAACGATCGGGCGGTGCTTGGCTTTCACCGTCTCGCCGGTCTCGTAGACGAAGAACTCCATCCGGTCCAGCTCCACCAGCAGGTCGTTGGGGAACTCGATATCCGCCTTGTCGATCTCGTCGATCAAGAGCACCACCCGCTCTTCGGCCGCGAAGGCCTCCCACAGCTTGCCGCGCTTGATGTAGTTGCGGATATCGTGGACCCTGTCCACCCCCAGCTGGGAATCGCGCAGGCGGGAAACCGCGTCGTACTCGTACAGGCCCTGCTGCGCCTTGGTGGTGGATTTGATATGCCACTGGATCAGCTTCAGGCCCAGGCTGCGCGCCACCTCCTCGGCCAGCAGCGTCTTGCCGGTGCCCGGCTCGCCCTTGATCAGCAGCGGCCGCTGCAGGGTGACCGCCGCGTTCACGGCCATCTGCAGGTCGTCGGTGGCTACATAACTGTCGGTGCCGGTAAATTTCATCGTCACTCTCGTATCTGCGCTTGGGAAACGGCAGATATTAAGTGATTCGGGGAGGGGAGCCAAAGGCGGAATCAGCCAGATCGAATGACCGGCGGGACATCGTCGGGCGGGCCTGCGGCCCGAATGGAGAACCGGAACGCCGCTTTCCCGGCAGGCCAAAGGCGGAAGCGATCAATTTGGGCAATCAATAGCCGGTATCTAACCGCTCACAACGCGGCCGTCGGTCGTCTGGGTGCTGCGGCGGCGCACCACCTGGCGGCCCTTGTCGGTGATATACCAGCGGATGCCCAGGTGGCTGTGGATCTTGCCCACCATCTCCAGCACCAGCAGGCTGTTCAGGGCTCGGGCGACGGAATTGGTCTCCATGCCGCTCTCCTGCACCATGCCGGACAGGGAGCGGAACACGCAGTCACCGTTGTTCAGCAGGCCGAGCACATGCAGCGCGTTTTCGTCCAGCTTGCGAATCAGGTTGAAATCCAGCGCCGGCCCCTGCTCCGGATCGCCCTCAATCTCGTGCTCCAGCAGCGGCATCATCTCCAGTTGCATCGCACGCAGCTCCTGCTCCAGGTTCTCGACCCGCGCGCGGGCGATGCTGGCGTCGCGCAGCTGGCGGCGCGCGGCGTTGAAGACGAACATGCGCGAGGCGATGGCGGCGAGCAGGCAGTAGCCGGTGAAGATCAGCAGGCGCGACGGGTCGCCCTGAATCTCGATCAGCAGGTCGCTTTGGGTGAACTTCAGGAAAATCGGCACCATCAGCGCGCCGCACAGCCCCATAATCAGGCAGCGCGCGAGACCGGCCGGATCCTCCTCGGTAAACAGCATCTGGTAGTAGTTCACCAGGCCACCGAGGATGCCCGATACCAGCATTACCGCGGTCAAGATAAGCAGATGGTCGAGCATCCGTGTTCCCCTGCCGTGTACCAGCCGGCACCGGCATTTTTCTATTCCGACGGGCTCCGCGCCAATGGCGGGGCCAGCCTTATAGATATAGCAGCTGTCGCAGGGGGCAGTAGCGGCGGAGAGGGGATGCGGCGCCTTTGATCCGGGGCTGAGACGCAGGCCCCGGTCACTCGTGACCGGGATTCTATTGCTCGTTGAAGTAGGGATCTTCGTCCGCGCGCCGGCGCTTTTCGCGCCTGTGGCCCAGATAGAGCGTTACCAGGCCCCAGATCGCCATCAGCGCCAGCGCACCGCCGGTGGCAAACACCAGGTTGGCGGTGACCTCAGGCGCGGCGCCGTCTTCTTCGAACAGCGTCTGGTAGACGAACAGCGGCAGCAGCGGCACGGCGACCGCATCCGGCGCCGAACCGCGCGCGGGAATCAGCAGCGCGGCGGCGAAGGTCAGCAGCAGTGTGCGGCGCGGCCAGCCCCACTTCCAGTTGCGCATAAACCACCAACCCGCCAGCAGCAAAAGCAGGGTGCCGGCGGCGTAAATCGTCCAGGCAATTCGATACTCTTCGGCCATAGTTTTCGTTCTTCAACTTATACAATCGAGATAAAGCCCCGTCGTTGCGGCGCAGGCCGGCATGAGGGGTCTAAGCAGTTGCGGACCGGTTGCCGATCAGTGGTCGCCCACCCAGTGGACGATATGCTCTTCGAAATCGTCCGGGTGCACCAAGTCCTCGCTGATGACACAGCCGCGCACGGAGATACCCGCTTCGTGGACCGACTCGGCACGGCCGGATACCAGCGGGTGCCAGTCCGCCAGCGGGCGCCCCTCCGCGAGGGTGCGGTAGGCACAGGTGGCGGGCAGCCAGTCGAACCCCGGCAGATCCCGCGCGCGCAGCTGGATGCAGTCGGGCACCCGCAGCTTGCGGTTCGCGTAGTCGCCACAGCGACAGGAGTGGGTGTCGAGCAGGCGGCAGGCCACGTTGGTGGTGTACACCTCGCCGCTGTCCTCATCCTCGAGCCGATGCAGGCAGCAGCGGCCGCAGCCGTCGCAGAGGGATTCCCACTCGGCCTCTGTCATCTGTTCGAGCGGCTTGCACTGCCAGAAGGGCTTGTCGGCCATCGCCTGCCGGCTCAGCGCTGCAACTTGCAGTTCTTGGCCGCGATGGCGCCCATCTCGGAATCGACCAGCGGCGGCATCTGCAGATAATAGCCGCGCTCGGAGATCTCGTTCAGGACTTTGTTCGCATCCGCGCGCGCGAGTTTTCTCTCCGGGGTCATCAGCAGGGTGGTGACATGCTGCGGCCTGCCGAACAGGTTCAGCAGGTTTTCCGGCACCCGGGATGTGCCCTCGCGCTTGTCCACATAGAGGTACATCTCGTCTTTTTTGGGGCTGCGATAGATATCGCACAGGACTTTCATTTCTTTTCCTCTCCGCGCAGCTCGCGCAGGGTTTCAAGCAGCGGTTCGCCGACCACCGATGCGCGCCAGCCGCGCAGGCGCCCATGCAATTCGGGGCGGTCCGACTGCACCAGGGCCTCCAGCTCTTTTTTGCGCACCAGTATTTCCGCCGGCAGGTTTTCCAATTCGGCAATGGCCGCCACGCGCTGGCGCAGCAGCTTGAGCCACTCGCCCTCGCGGCGGCTCAGGGGCTGCGGCAGCGGCGGTGGCACATCTTCGCGCTCGGCGGCGCGGGCGATAATCTGCAGCAGGGTATCCCCGTGCTCGCGCAGTGTGCGCCCCTCGAGCCCCGGCTGAGCCAGCGTCGCCTTGTGGCGCGGCAGCTGCTGGGCCAGGCTCAGGCAGACGCTTTCCTTCAGCAGATGATTGCGCGGCAGATCCCGCAGCCGCGCCTCGCGCTCGCGCCAGGCGCAGAGATCCTGCAGCGCCGCCAGCTGCGCACCGCGCAGGCGCCAGGCCCCCTTGACCTTCTGGTAATAGAGCTCCGGCGGCTGCGGATTCCGCGCGGCGGCCACCAGCGCGGCGCAGTCCTCCTGCAACCATTCCAGCCGTCCGCGCTCGCGCAAGCGCTTCAGCAACACGCCGTACAGCAGCGGCAGCCAGGCCACATCCAACGCCGCGTAGTTTTTCTGCGCCTCGCTGAGGGGCCGCTGCAGCCAGTCGGAGCGGGTTTCGCTCTTCGGGAGCTCGATATTGAGCAGCGCCTTCACCGTGGCGGCGTAGCCGAGGCCGGCGCCCATGCCGGTCAGCGCCGCGGCTATCTGGGTGTCGAAGATCGGCTCGGGGATGGCGCCCAGCAACCGTTCCAGAGTCTCCAGATCCTCGCTGCAGCTGTGCATGATTTTGGTCACACGGGTGTCCAGCAGCAGGTCGCGCAGCGGCTGCAGATCGTCGATCGCCGGAGTGTCGATCAGAAAACAGCGCTCGCCGTCGCCCACCTGCACCAGGGCCGGCTGCGGGTAGAAGGTGCGGCTGCGCATGAATTCGGTGTCCAGCGCTATGGCTTTCTGCCGGCGCCAGTGCGCGCACAGATCCGCCAGTTGTTCGCCGCTGTCGATCCAGACCGGGGTGGTATCTACTTTCAGCATCTGCGTCCTCAACCACCCTGAAAAAAGGCGGTGCGGCTGTTGAAGGCGTGGGCCAGGGTGCCGCCGTCGATATACTCCAGCTCGCCGCCGATGGGCACGCCGTGGGCGATACGGCTGACCGCAACGCCGCAGGCCCGGGCCCGCTCGGCGATGAACTGCGCGGTGGCCTCGCCCTCCACCGTGGGGTTGGTGGCGATAATCAGCTCTTCCAACTCTTCGCTGGCGAGCCGCTGTTCCAGCAGGTCTATGCCGAGATTCGCCGGGCCCACACCGTCGATGGGCGACAGGTGGCCGTGCAGAACGAAGTAGCGGCCGTGGTAATTTCCGGCCTGCTCTATGGCCAGCACATCTGCCGGTGTCTCCACCACGCACAGGGCTTTGGGGTCGCGCCGGCTGTTGCTGCACAGGGCGCAGATCTCCTGCTCGGTCAGGGTGCGGCACTGGCCGCAGCGGCCGACCTTCTCCACCGCCTGCTCCAGGGTGCGCGCCAGAGTGCCCGCAGCATCGCGGTCCTTTTCCAGCAGGTACATCGCCATGCGCTGCGCCGACTTTGGGCCGACGCCGGGCAGGCAGCGCAGGGCGCGGATCAATTCTTCAATCAGGGGGCTAAACATGGTGTTGAAAACTCGGGCGCGACTCAGAAGGGGAACTTGAAGCCTTCCGGCAGATTGATTCCGGCGGCGAGATTGCCCATCTGCTGCTTCTGCAGTTCCTGTGTTTTTTCCTCGACGCGGCGCACGGCGTCGTTCACCGCCGCGGCGAGCAGATCCTCGAGCATCTCCTTGTCTTCGCTGAGCAGCTCCGGATCTATTTCCACCGAGGTGACGTCGTGGCGGCCGTTCATCGTGACCTTGACCATGCCGGCGCCGGCCTCTCCGCAGATGCGCAGCTCATTCAGCTCCCGCTGCATCTTCTGCATTTTTTCCTGCATCTCGGCCTGCATCTTCTGGGCCTGCTGCATCAAATCGCCCAAACCTTTCATCGTGAACCTCATTCGCTGTTCGGTGCGCGCAGCGCACCCTGTGTAGGGTTATTCGGCGTCCACCAGGGACTCCACCGAGTCGGGCAGCAGTTCGGCGCCCAGCTCCCGCTGCAGGTCCTGCACCAGCGGATCCGCCGCCAGCGCATCGCGCGCGGCTGCCAGGCGCGCCTCGCGCGTCGCCGCGGCCAGCCGTGCCGGCGTGCTGCCCTGCACCTGCCCGACCTGTATCTGCACCACAACCGGTTGCTGGAAAAAGTCACTGAGCAGGTCTGCCAGGCGGCGCTGGTGCACCTCGTCGTACAGGCTGCTGTAGGACTCGTCCAGAGTAAAGGAAAGTATATTGTCCTGCCTTCCGACCAGTTCCAGGTGGAAGGCGATGGAATGCAGGATGCCGCTGACACCCAGCTGGCTGTAGAGGGCGGGCCAGCTGCCCGGCGTCAGCGCATCGAGGCGAGCCGGGGCCCTGTCGGGAACCGGGGCCCGGGGTTCGGGCTTCGGGGGCGGCGGAGAGGCCTCCACTTCCGCAACCTGCTGACGCAGCTGCTCGCGCAGTGCGGCACGCAGGTCTGTCTGCGGCTGCGGGGCCTCGGGCCGCGGCTCTTCAGGCGCAGCTTCGGCAACCGGCTGCGGCGGCGCTTCGACGACACCCGCTGCGGCCGCCGCGGGCGCCTGTGCCGCCTCCGCAGCCGGCGCCTCCCAGGGAGGTGTACTATCGGCAACGGCTGCGCCGGCCTCGGCCGGCTCAACGTCCGCCTGCGGCTTTTTTTCCTCGACCAGCGCCTCTTCTGTGGCCTGCGCCGCCGTATCTGCCTGGGCCTGCGCGGGTGCCTGCACCGGCGCCGCCGCGGTGCCGTTCGGCAGGCTGGCGCGGGGAATATCGGCCACGCCCTGGGGGCGGAAGGCCAGCATCCTCAACAGGGCCATCTCGAAGCCGCTGCGCGGATCCGGTGCCAGCGGCAGGTCGCGGCGCGCCAGCAGGGCCATCTGGTAATAGAGCTGTACATTTTCCGGCGCCAGGCGCGCGGCCTGTTCGCGCAGGCGTTCGCCGTCGCCGAGGGCATTGTCCACCGATTGCGGCACTACCTGGGCCACCGCGATGCGGTGCAGGTTGTTGGCCAGCTCCGCCAGGGCCGCGCTGTAGTCCGGCGCCTGCTGGGCCAGCTCTTCCACCGCGGCGAGGAGCGCCGGGGCGCTCTCGTCCGCCAGGGCCTGCAGCAGTTTCCAAACCAGCCCGGAATCGATGCTGCCGAGCATCGCGCGCACTTCGGCCTCGCTGATCACGCCGCCGCCGAAGGCGATGGCCTGGTCGGTCAGGCTCATGGCATCGCGCATACTGCCGTCGGCGGCGCGACCCAGGTGCCACAGCGCCCCCTCCTCGAAGGGCACCATCTCCTGTTCGAGCACGAAGCGCAGGTGCTCGACCACCCGCTCCGGGCTCATATTCTTCAGGTTGAACTGCAGACAGCGGGACAGCACCGTCACCGGCAACTTCTGTGGATCGGTGGTGGCGAGCAGGAATTTGACGTGCGGCGGCGGCTCTTCCAGGGTCTTCAACAACGCGTTGAAAGAGCTGTTGGAGAGCATGTGCACCTCGTCGATCAGGTAGACCTTGTAGCGGCCCCTGGTCGGCGCGTACTGGACGTTCTCCAGCAGTTCGCGGGTATCCTCCACCTTGGTGCGCGACGCCGCATCCACCTCGATCAGGTCGACGAAACGCCCCTCGGCGATCTCGGTACAGGCGGTACACTGGCCGCAGGGCTCGGAGCTGACGCCGCTCTCGCAATTCAGGCACTTGGCGAGGATGCGCGCGATGGTGGTCTTGCCCACCCCGCGGGTACCGGCAAACAGGTAGGCGTGGTGCAAACGATCGTTGTCCAGGGCGTTGATCAGCGCCTGGAGCACATGCTCCTGGCCCACCATCTCCCGAAACAACCGCGGCCGCCACTTGCGCGCCAGTACTTGATAACTCATCCGCTCTCCGGCGCTCTGGCGCCTCTACCGTACCTTAAGAATTGGGCGCCGGCTGGCGCCGGGGCCATTATACCGGCATAGACGGCGAGGGATAGCGGGCGACCGTTGCGATGACCGGAAGCCCCTCGTCGCCGGGCCGAGGCCTGTGATATAACTGTGCGCCTGCTCGCCAAAGCCACTAAACCAATAACCGCGGCGAGTGCAGTACGGGGAAACCGCCATCTGATGAATAAAGCTCGGAAAACGCTTCTGGAAAAGCTGTTTGCCGACCACGGCCAGGCACTGGTGCGCTTTGTGGCACGCATTGTCAAAAGCACCGAGGACGCCGAAGACATAGCCCAACACGCCTACCTGCGCTTGCAAAAGCTCAGCGACGAGAAAGAGCTGGACAACCCGCGCGCCTACCTCTACCAGATCGCCAACAACCTGGCCGTAGACCAGCTGCGCCGCGGCAAGCTGCATATGGAGTATGTCAGCCAGCAGATGCCGGCCGAAGGCGAGTCTGTCGGGGACGACCACGCCGACCACCTGTCCCCTGAGCGGGTACTGGCGGCGCGCCAGCAGCTGCAGTCCATCTACGAGGCCATGGACAGCCTGCCCCTCAAGTGCCGCCAGGCATTCCTGCTGCACCGCACCCGCGGTCTCTCATACAGCGAGATCGCCCGGGAGATGAACACCTCGGTCAGCAGTGTGGAGAAGTACATACTGCAGGCGCTGAAAGTGTGCCGCCGGCGGATAGAGCGGCACGGGTAGCGGGCAGATAGAAATGGGGGCAGCCCCGAAAAGGAAGAGGGACGGCCGCCACCTGGCGCGCAAATCACCCCACCGGCCGCAACTGCATTGCAAAAACACGGGCAAGTGCACAGGCTCCGTGCACGAAAGCCCCCATCCATTCACAAATTTACTTGAGGGGGACCGCCGGTCGGTCGTCTTATCTCAGAGCCCGGTCATTTGAACACAAATACCGGCGCGAAGAGCAAACAAAACGCTAAAATAGCGCGGCGTTAGCGACAGTTATTGCGGCAACCATAGAGCGCACTGAAAAAACGCGCCAAAAAATCGGCCGCAGACGTAAAATGCACAACAAAAGTGCGGAGCGGGAAGCTTCCAAAAGGCCGGTTTTGGCAGGGTATTTGGCAAAGCAAGCAAAGCAATACGGTTTGGCAAGGTAGAGAGCGGTGAATACAGCGGGCGTACAAGAGGTACCAAACGAAGAGAGGCTGGACCAGGCCTGCGCCTGGATCGCACGCCTGCGCTCGGATGCCGCAAGCGCCGCCGACCGCCGCGAATTTGCCCGCTGGCTGGGCCAGTCAGAGGCGAACCGCCGGGCCTTTGATGAGATGAGCGAACTCTGGGGGGATCTCGGCGCCCTGGCGCGGATGCCGATCGACACCCTGTTCCCCGAGAGCCGCCCCTCGGCGGGATCCGGCGCCCGCCGCGCAGAGCGCGATACCCGCATCGCCGCGGGCAGCGCGGCCGCCGGCGGCTGGAATTTCGCCCAGTGGCTGATGGGCGGCGGCCTGGTCGCCGCCTGCCTGGTTGTGACCCTGTGGGTGGGCAACCAGTGGCTGGGCGGCGGCGACCTCCGCGAGCAGACCTTCGTCACCCAGGTCGGCGAGACCCGCACCGTGACCCTCGCCGACGGCTCCCAGGTCCAACTGAATACCAACTCCGAGCTGCGCGTGGCCTTCAGCCGCGATGAGCGCCGCACCCAGCTGCTGCGCGGAGAGGCCTACTTCGATGTCGCCCGCCAGACCGCGCGCCCGTTCACCGTTGCGGCGGGCAAAGCCAATATCCGCGTGCTCGGAACCGAGTTCAATGTGGAGCGCAACCCCGACAGCACCCGCGTATCCGTGACCGGCGGCGTTGTCGCAGTAAGTGAGGCGCAGAGCGCGCCCGGCCTGCAGCCGGAGTCCGTGAAGCTGGTCAAGAACCAGAAGGTCAGCGTTTCCAGCGGCGGCCTCGGCGAAGTCAGCCGCACCTCCGCCGAAGAGGCGCTGGACTGGACCCGCGGCGTACTGGTATTCGAGCAGACCCCGCTGGCGGAGGCACTGGAGGAGTTAAATCGCTACCTGAAAGTGCCCGTCGCAGCCGACCCCAGTGTGCGCGAGCGCAGGGTATCCGGCACCTTCGAGCTGTCCGATCCGGACAACACCCTCAAGGCCATCGCCACGGCGCTGGACCTGCACCAGGACCACAGTGACCCTAACCTGACTCTCTTGTCTCCCAAGCGGAACTAAGTTATAAACCCGCCTGGGCGATCGTTTATTGTACAGCCTCTGTACGTCCCGCCCGTAACAACACCCAAATACAACAAGAGAAAAGCCCTCGCACATCGCGGCGCGGGGGCAGAACAGGCGAGACGGGCACTCCATTGAATTCACGGCTCTGGGCCACACTGTCGCTGGCGACCTCGATGGTGCTCTCCGAAGGGGCCCTTGCCGCCTGCCCGGAATCCGGCGTCCACCTGCCCGCCGGCAATCTGTCACGGGCGCTGATATCCCTCGGGCGCCAGTGCAAGATCTCCGTACTGGTGCAGACCTCCTCCGCCGCCAACTACACGCTGCCGGAACAGGCACTGCCGAGCGGGGACGGCGACTTCGAGCCGGTTCTTCAACAGCTGCTGCGGGGCTCTCCCTTTACCTATAAGCGCGTGGGCCCCGGCGCGGTGGCGGTGATGATCCGTGAAAGTGAGCCCGGGGAGGATCCCGAACCGCTGCCGGCGCAGACCGAGGAAGTGACGGTCACCGGCCGCAGCCTCACCGGCAGCCACCTGCGCCACCTGCAGCTGGACAGCTATGCCCCCATCGACGTGCTGGCCCAGCCCGAACTCGAGATCACCGGTGCCCAGACGATTGCCGAGCTGCTGAAGTTCCTGCCGGCGGTTTCCGGCAATTCCACCAGCACTTCGGTCAGCAACGGCGGCGACGGTACCGCCACGGTGACACTGCGCGGCCTCCCCGCCAGCAATACGCTGGTGCTGATCAACGGCCGCCGCATCGTCAACAACGGCTTCGGCGGCGAGGCCGCAGACCTGAACACCATCCCCCTCTCCGCGGTGGATCGCATCGAAATCCTCAAGGACGGCGCCTCGGCGGTCTACGGCTCCGACGCCATCGCGGGCGTAGTCAACATCATCCTGCGCCGCGATTTCGAGGGACTGTCCCTGAACAGCTACTACGGCCAGGCGCAGAGGGGCGACCAGCAGACCGAATCCCACCATTTGACTTGGGGCAGGAGCGGCGAACACGGCCACCTGATGGTGAGCTTGGCGTACTACCGCCAGGGCGAGCTGAAGAGTCGCGACCGGGAACTGTCTGCGTCCGCGGACAACCGCCACCGCGGCGGCACTGACCAGCGCTCCTCCGCATCCCCGTCCGGATATATCGCCCTGAATGATGGGCGGGTGCTGACCAACAGCGCAGATGGCGGCTACCGCCAGTGGACCCAGGAAGACCGCTACAACTACCGGGAATTCACCTCCGCGGTGGTACCATCCGATCGTCTGTCTGTCTATGCGGAGGGAAACCTGGACCTGGATGAAGACAAGCAGGTCTTCGTGGAGATCATGGGCATCCGCACCTCGGCAAAAGCCACCATGGCGCCGACGCCGGTGTTCACCCGTTTCGACAACGGCGACCTGAGCATCGCCGCGGATCAAGCCTACAACCCGTTCGACCAGGAAATCCTCGATGTGCGCAAGCGGGTCCTGGAGCTGGGGCCCCGCATCCAGAAAAACCACACCGATACCTGGCGCCTCAATTCCGGACTCAAGGGCAGCTGGGACGACTGGGAGTGGGAGCTGACCGCCGCCCTGCACTATACCCGCGCCGCCGAACGCCTCAACAATCTGATCGATCCGCTTGCGCTCGCACAGAGCCTAAAGGGCCCCGATATCTGCAACCCGCAGAGCGGCTGCGTGGCGACCAACCTGCTCGGCCCCAGCGGCAGTATCGACGCCGCACAGCGGGATTTTATCCGCGGGGAAAGCCTGGTGGACGGCGCCACCCGTATGACCTCGCTGACCTACGTCGCCAACGGTATCCTCGGCAGCAGCGGCGCCGGCGACATACTCGGCGCCGCCGGTGTGGAAGCGCGCCGCGAAGCGATCGACTTCCACTCCAACGATGCGATGGGCCTGTCGTTCGTCGGCGGCAACGCCTCCGGCTCGGCGGAGGGTCAACGCATTATCGGCGAAGCCTTTGCCGAAATTTCCATCCCGCTGCTCGAGGACAAAGTCTGGCTCGACGGCGCCCTGCGCTATTCCGATTACAGTGATTTCGGCAGCACCGCCAACCCCAAAATAGCGCTGCGCTGGCGGCCGTCGCGGTCGTGGATGTTGCGCGCCAGCTACGCCACCGGCTTCAAGGCGCCGACACTGATCGACATGAACCAGAGCGGCTACCAGAGCCAGGAGTTCCTATTCGACCCCTGCACCAGCGCGGAAGCCGATGCCCTGCCCGGCTGCCGCGGCCAGGCCGACGGCGCGCGCATTCAGTATTTAACCGAGTACGGCGGCAACCCGAACCTGCAGCCGGAGACCTCCGACAACCGCTCCTTCGGCGTCGTGTGGACACCCGAGCAGCTCAAAGGCTTCAGCGCGACGCTGGACCTGTTCGATATCCGCCAGAATGACGTCATCGACACCAGCCCCCAGTACCTGATCGACAAAAACGCCTACGCGGGCCTGTTTACCGACCGCGTCCTGCGCGACGAAAAGGGCGATATCACAAAAATTTCCGCCACGCGCCTGAATATCGGTGCGCGCGAGGTACGCGGATTCGATCTGACGCTGCGCTACGAGCACTACTCGGAAGCCCTGGGGCAGTTGCGCTGGTCACTGAACTCCAGCCATATGCAACGCTACCTGAACCAGGCGGCGCCTGGCTCTCCGGTCGAAGATCTGGCCGGCACCTTCTCCGATGCCGCCAGCGGCGGTGCCGGCTCGCTGCCGCGCTGGAAAGCCAATACCGGCATCTACTGGCACAAGGGGCGCTGGGAAGGGGGCTACACCGTTCATTTTGTCGACGCGCTGGAGGAGTCCTTCACACTCGACCAGGCCCGTGTGACCCGCAAAATCGAAAGCTGGTCGACCCACGATCTGCAGCTCGCCTATGCCCTGCCCCTGGGGCTGCGATTCGCAATCGGTATCGACAATCTGCTCGACCGCGAGCCGCCATTTGCCGCCACGGCATTTAACGACAATTTCGACGGCCGCACCTATGATCTCAGCGGCCGCTACTGGTACACCACCCTCGCCTACAACCTCTAGGGAACCTCTGAATAAGTCCGTGATGTCTCTGGCTCTCAGAGCGGTTCACAATCAAGGCGCGGCTTCGCAGGAATGCCTAGACCTTTCAAGAAGTCGCAACGCAGAGTGTGAATCGCTCTGAAAGCCCCGAAGGGCAGGGCCTGAAGGCCGCAGCTGCTGCGTTGCAGCTCTTGCAAAGGGCTGGGCCATTCGCGGCGAGCTGCGCCTAACATCTGCAGCCTTCAGGCCCCGCAGAGACATTACGGACTTAATCAGAGGTTCCCTAGGGAATTACTCACAGGTTCCCGAGTGCGACACTCGAATGTTCGCTCGCGGTTACTTTCCCCGCGATTCCCGCGCCAACCCGGCACCGCATCACACCTCACTGTCGCCGTTATCCAAACGAACTGGAATGCACGAACGTACCAATAGACGCCCGATTGTTCGCCAAGGCCATTGACCGGCGAAAAAATGTTCTAGTGTTTTAGCAAGCCTCTGTTGATAGAAGTTTGCAGTTGTCAGGGAGGGCACCGCCGTATTTGGCGTCAAGAATCGGTATCAGGAGAGGTATACCATGGACAGATCCCGCCTATCCCGGGCAATTAAGGGCGCAATTGCAGCCGCGGCCGTTTCCACCAGTTTTGCCACCTTGTCGTTTGCTCAGGAGCTGGAAGAAGTCGTCATCACTGGTACGCGTATCCAGCGCACTACAGACGCCACCAGCGCCGTCCCCGTCAGCGTATTCGATGCCGCGGCGCTGGAGAATTCCGGCAACACCACACTGGAAGACTTCCTGCAGGAACTCCCGGCCATGACCGGCGGCCAGTTGGGTTCCTCCGTCAACAACGGCAACCCCGGCTTGGCCACGGTCTCCCTGCGCGGCCTCGGCTCGTCGCGCACCCTGGTGCTGCTGAACGGCCGCCGCGTAGTATCCGCCGGCCCGCTGACCGGCACCGTGGACCTCAACACCATTCCCGTCTCGATCATCGAACGGGTGGAAATCCTGAAAAGCGGCGCCTCGTCCATTTACGGTTCTGACGCCATCGCCGGCGTGGTCAACATCATCACCAAGAAGGACTTCGAAGGCGCGGAGCTGCGCGCCGACTACGGTATCACCGATGAGAGCGACGGCGAAGAGTGGCTGGCCTCAATGACCTTCGGCGCCGAGGGTGAAAAAGGTCACGTAATGCTGAACTGGGAGTACAGCCGCCGCGACGACATCTTCCAGGGCGACCGCAAATTCTCCGAATGCCCGCTGTTCGAATCCGGCGACCAGGTCCTGTGCGGCGGCAGCGGCACCACCTACCCCGCTCACTTCTTTACCGTAGAGGGCAGCCCGTTTACTGCCCGCACTGGGGAAGACAGTCTGATCGTCGACCCAGAAACCGGGCAGGTGCGCGCGTTTGACGCAGCCAGGGATGCATTCAACTTCGCCGAGTTCAGTTACCTGGTCACCCCCCAGGAAGTGTTCTCCATTTACGGCTACGGCGAGTACGAGCTGTGGAACTTCGAGGACTGGACCACCGTCAATGCCTTCAGCGAGCTGCTGTACGTCAACCGCCAGTCCGATCAGCTGCTGGCCGCCGAGGGCACCTTCTGGATCCCACTGGTACCGGCCGACCACCCGGGCAACCCCATCGACGAAGACGTCTTCGTCGCGCGACGCCTGTTCGAAACCGGCGGCCGCTCCTTCACCCAGGATCTCAGCACTTGGCGCGGGGTCATCGGCTTTAACGGAGAGCTGGCCAACGAGTGGCTGTGGGACATCTCCTACACCTATGCCCGCTGGGTGGACACCCAGATCGATCGCGGCCGCGCCAACCAACCGCGCTTCGATACTCTGCTCGGGTCCATCGATCCCTCTACCGGCGAGCCGGTATCCACCCCCTGCGCGGACGATCCCGACTGCCCCGGACTGTTCAACCCCTTTATCCGCGACAGCTTGACCCAGGAGATGCAGGACTACGCGCTGGTGACCAACTCACCGGTGGAGAAGGAGACACTGCGCAGCTTCCAGGCCAACCTGACCGGCGACTTCTGCGACTTCTCCCTCACCAGCGAACCCTGGCAGTGGGCCGCGGGCTACGAGCACCGCTCCGAAACCGTCGAGGTCACCGCTGACGGCGCGGCACAGATTGGACAGATCTACTTCGTACAGGGCACCGACTGGGGTGGCAGCTACGACGTGGACGAGGTCTACTTCGAGGTACGCGCCCCCATCATGGAGGGAGAACCCTGGGTCGACCTGCTGGCGTTCGAGGTTTCCGCCCGCTACTCCGACTACAACACCATCGGCGACGACACCACCTTCGGCGCGGTGATCGAGTACGCCCCCCTGGAGCAGTTGCGCTTCCGCGGCACCTATTCCGAGGGCTTCCGCGCCCCGGGCATCGACGATCTGTTCAGCCCGCCGGTGCTGTCTGCGGAAACCTACTCGGACCCCTGCTTCGAGTTCGACGCCCCCGGCACAGACCCGGTCGTCCAGGCCAACTGTACCGCCGACGGCGTGGACCCCAACAACGAAAACCTCGCCTCGCCGCAGGCCACCGGCTTCTTCGCGGGCAACCCGGACCTGGACAAGGAGACCTCCGAGAGCTGGACCCTGGGCATCGTGTGGACCCCGACCTTCGTCGAGGACCTCAGCTTCACGCTGGACTACTTCGACATCCAGGTGGAAGACGCCATCGGCACCTTCACCACAAACCAGATAGTGAACAACTGCTACCGCAGCCCCAACTTCTCGGATCCGACCTGCGACCTGCTGCTCGGCCCGGAAGCGGTGGGCCAGTTCCCGGGCACCGATGGCCCGCGCCGCGCCGCCAACGGCACCATCGCCGGCCAGGCCCTGATCACCCAGAACATCTCGACCTTCGAGACATCCGGGGCCGATCTGGGGGCCAACTACAGCATGGACGTGGGCCCGGGCACGGTGACCTTCCAGGGACTCGCCACCTATCTGCGCGACTACAAGTTCCAGGCCAGCGCGTTCGACCCGGAAATCGATCTCGCCGGCAAGTTCGGCACAGACCCGGTCACCACCCGCACTGCCGCCTTCCCGCGCTGGAAGTTCTACCTGAGCGGCGACTACGAACTGGAGTACTGGAGCATAGGCACCACGGTACGGGTCGAAGGCGAAGTCAGCGACATAGACCCCCAGCCTACCGACCTGGCCACCCAGGTGGACGCCACCTGGTACCAGGACATCCGCGCCAGCTACTTCTGCTGGGAAGACATAAAGATCTCCGGCGGCATCCGCAACGTCTGGAACCAGCAGCCCCCCTATGTCACCAATTACGATGACATGAACACCCTGCCGCTGAACTACGACACCGTGGGCCGCTTCTTCTACGGCAGTATCACCTTCTCCTTCTAAGCCCCCCGCCCCGCCCGCCCAGGGCGGGGCTTCCCCACCTCCCCAGATCATTTTTCAGCCAATTCGACCTCCCAGTCCTGACATTACGAAGTAATGGAAAAAAAGTTGCGATTTTTTTGAGGGACTTCTGTGCCCGGTCGTCATTACCTGTGTTGGGAGGGAAGTGGCCGCTTGGGGGTAGCCATTTCCATCAATCGCCATTCAAGGCAAAAGACTATAAATCCAACGATCAAGAGAGGATTTACAATGAAAAAGAACCTCCTGTCTGTAGCTGTTAAGGGCGCTCTGGGCCTGACCGCGGCTGCGATTATGGTTCCAGCCATACCCGCCCTGGCTCAAGATGCGGAAATGGTCGAAGAGGTTGTTGTAACCGGTTCGCGTATCGAGCGCGCCAATGATGTAAGCGTAAGCCCGGTTACCTCTGTAAGCGCCGAAGACTTCAAGGCTACCGGCGTTGTACGTGTTGAAGATCTGATCAACGACCTTCCACAAGTCGCCGCTACCCAGACCGCCGGCCAGGCCAACGGCTCTACAGGTACTGCGACAGTATCCCTGCGCGGCTTGGGTTCACAGCGCACACTGGTACTGATCGACGGTCGCCGTATGCCGGCTGGTTCTCCACTGGCAGGTGGCTCCGGCGCCGACCTGAACCAAATCCCGGGCGCCCTGGTTGAACGTGTTGAAGTACTGACCGGCGGCTCCTCCGCCACCTACGGTTCCGACGCTATCGCCGGTGTTGTGAACTTCATTATGATGGACGACTTTGAGGGTGTCCGCTTCGAGACCCAGACCAGCGTCTACCAGCACAACAACGACAACAGCAAGATGCAAGACCTGGTTACCTCCAACGGCTTCGATGTGGCTGATGGCAGCGTGACAGATGGCGAGACCAATGATTTCTCACTTATCATGGGTGCCAACTTAGATAACGGCCGCGGCAACGTCACCGCCTACGCCAACTATCGCAAGATCGATGCGGTCTTGCAGGCCGATCGTGACTACAGCGGTTGTGCCCTGCGTGGAGGCCCCGACAACTTCGACTGTGGTGGCTCCTCTACAGTACCCTGGGGCCGTTTTACTGACTTCGGCCTGAACAAAGGTGATACCACTGAAGGCTTCGACTACAGCGTCGACGGTGACGGTTTCACCCCGTTCAACCGCCTGTACAACTACGGCCCGCTGAACTACTTCCAGCGTCCGGACGAGCGCTGGACCATGGGCGCCTTCGGTCACTACGAGATCAACGAGCACGCCGAAGCTTACACCCAGGTAATGTACGCCGACGACCGCACCGTTGCTCAGATCGCTCCATCCGGCGCTTTCTTTGTGACCAACGACCTATACTGCGGCAACCCCTTCCTGTCTGATGAGCAATTCGACGCCATCTGTGGTGTTTACGGCCTGACCGAAAACGACTTCATCAGCGACTTGGTAGTTACCAATACCGATGACGACGGCAATGTAACCACCTCGCCCGGTGCCATCTATATCGGCCGCCGTAACGTAGAAGGTGGTCCGCGCCAAGACGATATGCGCCATACCACCTTCCGCGGTGTGTTCGGTGTTCGCGGCGACATCAACGAGAACTGGTCTTACGACGTATACGGTCAGTACTCCGAAGTTAGCCTGGAGCAGACCTACCTGAACGACATGTCCGTAACCCGCATCCGTCGCGCCCTCGATGTCCGCACTGACGATCGTCTGAAACCTAACGGCGATCCCGTAAATGCAGAAACATATGGCAAGCCGGTGTGTCAGTCTGTACTAGACGGCTCTGATCCGAACTGTGTGCCCTGGAACATCTTCCAGGAAGGCGGCGTGACCCAGGAAGCGATCGATTACCTGGTACTGCCGTTGTACGCCCGCGGCACCACCGATCAGGAAATTATCTCCGGATACGTGACTGGCGATCTGACCGATTACGGCTTGAAAATGCCGACCGCCGATAGCGGTATTGCGGTTGTCATGGGCCTGGAAAGCCGCCGCGAATCGCTGAACTACTCTCCGGATTCCGGCTTTGAGAACGGTGAAGGTGCTGGCCAGGGCGGCCCGACTCTGGGTGTAGACGGCTCTCTGAGCGTGAAGGAAGTCTTTGGCGAAATGAGCGTGCCTCTGGTAAATAGCAAGCCGGGCATGGAATACCTGGGCCTGGAATTGGCATATCGCTACTCCGACTACTCCACCGATGAGCAGACAAACACCTACAAGGTGGCCGCTGACTGGCAGCCGACCGCTGACCTGAAGCTGCGCGCCAGCTTCCAGTCTGCCGTTCGTCACGCCAACATCCGTGAACTGTTCCGCGCTCAGACCATCGGCCTGTTCGACATGACTATCGACCCCTGCGGCTCCCGCACCGATGCCGATGGCAACGTGATAGGTCCCGAGTACAGCCAGGAAGAGTGCGCCAGAACTGGCATCTCTGCGGCCAACTATGGCGGTAACATTGATTCTCCGGCCGGCCAGTACAACTTCATCGGTGGCGGCAACCCGGACCTCGCTCCGGAAGAGTCTGAGACCTTATCTTTCGGTTTCGTTTACTCTCCGTCCTTCGTCGAAGGCCTAACTGTTAGCGCCGACTACTTCAACATCGAGGTAACTGAAGCCATTGCAGGCATTCAGCCGGAAACCATTCTGCGCAAATGTGCGGAAACTGGCGATGCCCTCTTCTGTGACGCAATCAACCGCGGCGGCAACGGCAACCTGTGGATTGGCTCTGCAGCAATCAGCGCTACTGACGTCAACATCGGCTTCTTCGAAACCGAGGGTGTAGATATCAACACCAACTACAGCTTTGACGTCGGTGCTTACGGCTCCATTGACATGAACTGGATTGCTACTTATCTCACCAAGTGGGATCAGCAGGAATTCGTTGGTCAGCCGGTTGAGGACTGCGTGGGTGTATGGAACGGCTCTTGCGGCACTCCGACTCCGGAATTCGTAAGCACCGTTCGCGCCACCTGGGCCACCCCGTGGAATGTTGACGTTACTGGCGGCTGGCGCCATATCGGTGAGGTGACCGACCTCGGTGCCAACGGCGCAGACTTCGATGCAGTAAACTACTTCGATCTGGCTGCATCGTGGGCTGCTTCCGACAACATCACTATCCGCAGTGGTATCAATAACGTAATGGACGAAGAGCCGCCTCTGACTGCCGACGCCGGCGCTGGCATCTTCGGTAACGGCAACACCTTCCCGGGCATCTACGATGCTCTGGGCCGTTACGCATTCCTGGGTGCTACTGTAAACTTCTAATTCTCCTGAATTAGCAAGCCTTACAGAAAAGGCGCGGTGGTTTCCCACCGCGCCTTTTTTGCGCCTAAATTTTGAGAGGATAGTGTTTAATCAGGCAAATACTTATCCAAAGTCTTCAAGTGAGATCTATAGTGCTTATACCTGCCTATCGACTTCTGGTGAATTGATTCACGCACTTGCCAGATACTTGCGGTTTTGACGTAGTTCTTGCGCCCACTGAAATCAAGGCAAGCTGCATCCCACGACAGGCCCAGAAAATCCAATAAGCGCCGAACTTCTTTTTCCGGTTTCCCAACCAAATTTTCGTAGTTGACTTCGAAAATACTATCCGGGAACAGCGTCTTCCAGTGCATCATAATTCGCACCTGCTCGGAATAGTAGTGACCGATATTATCCAGACTCACCGAATAGCTCATGCCACCACCCAGCTGCTGAAAATAGACCGATAAACAGTTATCCAGGAGGTTCCGCCTAGTCCAAATTATCCGGGATTTCGGCAGGGCGCTCTTGATCAAACCAATGTGTAGAAAATTGTCTGGCCGCTTATCTGTAACCAATATTGCAGATGGAAATCGTTTATTCAGATAACTTAGATAACCTCTTCCGAGGTCCTCAAAATATTGCGGCTCTTTTTGTGCAATATCCTCCGGATATCCACCTTTCAATGCGTGAACCACACTGGGAAAGAAGTCCAGCTCACCTCCGGCGGTAATTTCTGGGTGACCACTCAGAATTTGCTCCACCAGTGTCGATCCCGAACGAAACATACCGCAGATAAATACCGGCGCATCGGAGAGCTCACTGCGCCTGTCGGAAAACCAATCTTGAGAGAAAAATTCGACTAAGCCGTCAATTAATTTAGTATGGCGCTCGCGGTTATATGGGTTAAACCGCTGCGCACCTAACTTATTGGCAACCTCAAAGTTTGAAAAAGCCTGATCATAACTGCCACAATCATCCAGAAGCTTACCAAGCGCAAAATATAGCTCCTCCAGATCGCCAACCGGCAGGCCTCCTCTAGCGATCAGAGAAAATATTCGCTTTATCCGCGGATCCTTCTCGTCTTCCGCCCTCTGCAAATACGCCAAGCGGCAGAGTGCCAGAGAACACCCATCATCGAGTTCTAAAATTTTCCTATAATAATCAGCTGCAGAATCTCTATCGCCCAACTCCTCGAGCAATCCAGCGAGATTAATCATCGCAGGAAAATATTTTTCATTGACATCAAGTGCTTTTTCGAAGCTTTTTCTGGCTTCTGCCTCTCTGCGCAATTCAGAGTAAATAACCCCCATATTGGTGTAAACCTCTTCCCGATCTGAAATATTTTTCCCCAAGGCTTCACGATACCTCTCCAAGGCATCCTCAAGGTAGCCAGCCCGCCTCAACAAATAGGCGAAATTAAAAATAATATTTGGGCGATCGGGAACGACTTTTAGATACTCACGGTATGCGCAGATAGCTTTTTCTAGGTCGCCAACTGACTGTGCCAACTCAGCCACACGCAGCCAGTATTCTGGCCGCTCGGCAACGATTTTGGCGAGCTGCTCGAGACAGGAAAGCGCTTCAGCCCGCCTGCCCCACTGCATATACAACTGAAACAGCTCCCGCAGCACGCCATCCTGTCCCTCCTCAGCGGATAAGAGATCGCGATAGAGTCGTTCAGCTTCGGAGAAGCGGCTCTTGACAACAAGAGCTCTCGCCTCCCGAAGACGGGTTAGAAACTCAGGGGAGAAGGTCATAGGTCTAAACGATAGAAATACTGACAGTCTTCAGGACAGCCATCTAAATGGCTAGACTCCAGAAATGGGGGGCTCACATCAACAATGCCGCCAATGAACCGCATACATAAACTTCGACCTCAAAAACGGCTCGAAGCAGAGCAATATGTCGCGACACATCATGTGTCATCATATCCAGGATAGCCACTACAAAACAGTGCTAAAAAACCTTGCGGAACACAAAAGAAGTGGCGCTTAGCCTCGATACAAAAAAGCTATAGATGCCACTTCGAATCATTAATCAATGTTCGTTGGCTTACTCCGAGTACCCTTATCAAGCATCTTTTGGGTTTCAACTCGCATATTTTCCCACTCTTCTGCAGTCATACAGGTCTTTTGCTTGAAGCGAGAGCCGGTAATAGCGCGCACCTTGCAAATCTTACGCTCTCCGCCGTCTTGCACCAGGTTGCTGGCAACCTCTCTATTCCGCCCTGCTGATGACGTTTCCGCGACCTGATCACCCCCAGTGCCGGAAGTGCAGCCTGCCAGGAGACCAAAACTGAGCGCAGCAAACAAAAACATATTCGATTTCATATCAATACCCGTAGTTCTTATTGCGACCCTTCATCCTGCCTTAAAGGCAGGAAAGCACATCTTACCGCGCATAGCAGGTGCCATCCAGTGACAAGATCCGAACATCTAACCCGCCGCACGGAGGAACTTATCTACCACCCTTTTTTGCCACCATTGCCCAGGCAAGCGGCAACCGCAAATCTTCGGCTTTAAGCGGCTCAGCGATTTCTACGAAAAAATCTTGACTCCTAGCCAGTTCGACAACACTGTGAAAATCAACCTCATCAATTGATGCATCACACATCGATGCCATTCTTCCAGCATAACTCTCCAACTCACTAATGGTTCTTTGTAACCAGCCGACGACCTCTCTTTTATCATAATTTGGCAAATGGGTATGAATATCATTCACGTCAAGACAAAGTCTGCGGACAATATCGCCAGCCACTCGCTTTCCATGCTGCCGCATAACTTGCTCCATTGCGCGAAACCCGGGAACCAGCTTTTGGGAAGCTCTCTCGTACTCGCCTCTGGGTCCACCTGCGAGCACTTCAAATGCGCACTCAAACATCGCTATTGCATCCTCGACAAAGCCGATCCTCTGCACTTCGCGAATGGCAGCAAGGCTGTTGGCACACTCCTCATAGATAGCACCTGCCTTATAGTGCATCAATAGTGCAACTTGACCTCCAGGTTTAATGGCTTGAAGCAGCGCAGCGATCGCTTCGACGCCCGCGTATTCGATACCAAACTGACTGACACCGATATCGATGCAATTCTCAGTCAACGGCAAGGCTACAGCGTCAGCGACGATGCCACGCACTACCGGTAATCGGTCCACCACACCTTGCACGGCCTCAAAAGAGATATCGATACTTGCCAGCCCAACATTTTGCTCCGGGATAATATCAGCAGCCTGGCTAAGCACCGCTCCGCTGCCACTTGCAATATCCAGGATTTCGAGGTAGGAGTCGTTCGAGGCGACTAATTTGAAATAGTCGTGCCAGAATGCGCACACTGCGGGGTGATCGGTTCCTCCGGATCGGAACGCATCACCGGCTCTAGCACCTTTCCAGTACGCACGCCAGTCTGAACAGGCTTTGGTGTCAGGGTTACGCCTTTTATCCATCACCGCATTATAAAGAGAAATATGCCTTTATTGCGCGAAATGTGGCCAAATTTAGCGCCCATATCCATTCCTTGGCGCACACAAGATGCAACAGGCTTTCCCGCGACACCTTTACGGCTAGAATCTACGGCTAGAATCCGAACATTTACGCAACCACACATCAACAACAACTTCGCCCTATCACGGACACTAAATGGATACACTAACTGCGTTTCTAACCCTCCTCTTCGTCATGGACCCCCTGGGCAACATCCCAGTCTTCCTAGCCGCGCTGAAAAACGTCCCCCAGCGCCGCCAACTCTACGTCATCACACGCGAACTGATCTTCGCCCTGATCGTTCTGCTGGTATTCCTCTATGGCGGGCGCTTCGTGCTCGCGTGGCTGGGGCTTTCCCAGGAGGCGATCCGTATCGCCGGGGCGATCATCCTGTTTCTGATCGCGCTGCGTATGGTTTTTCCGACCGAGGGGGGAATTATGGGGGAGCGCCTGGAGGGGGAACCCTTCTTTGTGCCGCTGGCGGTACCGCTAGTGGCGGGTCCTTCTACCATGGCCATTCTGATGCTGATGACCAACAGCGAAGGTGAGCAGCTACTGGATTGGACCCTGGCGCTGCTTGGCGCCTGGGGTGTTTCGGCTGTGATTCTGCTGGCATCTGCGCCGCTGGCACGGCTGCTCGGAAACCGCGGGTTGATCGCGGTGGAGCGGTTGATGGGGATGGTGCTGGTGATGCTGGCCGTACAACTGTTTCTCGACGGAATGAAACAAAGTCTCGCCTAATATTTATCGCTCACAGCACCCCTTCAGCCCGAAGGGGTGCTGATTGAATTTTAAACACCCCTGTTCTCCCCCCCTCCACCCCGGAAGCCGCCCAAATAGATCATTATTTGATCGAAATTTCGATCGCCTGAGCGCCTTTACATTCGGCAGACTCTTACTCAAATATCAGATCTTTCAGCAAAAAATGTCACAAATTTCTTGAGGAGAGCGGATGTGGATGCTTTTCGATGATCACAAAAAAAACGGATAGATCAAAATACAACCACCCCCAAGGGGCGTAAAAAGATCCCTCAATGTCACGATAGTTCCATAATTGTATTCAATGCATTAAAGTCAGCCCGCGCATTAAATGCTACAAGCTAACAAACGCATTATAAGTACCCTAAGTACAAAAAGGATGCATTATGATCAAGACCAAACTGAGCGTTGCTATTGCGGCTCTTGGCACTATCGCCAGCACCGGCGTATTCGCCCAAGACGCAGTGCCCGGGCCGGAAGTTGAAGAGGTAGTTGTTACCGGTTCCCGCATTGCCCGCGACCCGCTGTCTACTACTGGCCCTATCACCATCGTTGATTCCGAGGCTATCTCGCGCTCCGGCGTCGGCACCATCGACGAGCTGCTGAACCAGCTGCCGTCCATGGGTACCACCGGCATCAACGCCAACGACAACAATGGCGGCGCTGGTCTGTCATTTGTGGACCTGCGCAACCTGGGCTCCGCACGCACCCTGGTGCTGGTAAACGGTCGTCGCTTCGTATCCTCCAGCTCCGGCGTGGGCTCCGCAGTGGATATGAACAATATCCCGGTTGATATGATCGACCGTATCGAAGTGCTGACTGACGGCGCTTCCGCGGTATACGGCTCCGATGCCGTTGCCGGTGTGATCAACATCGTGATGAAGAAGTCTGTAGAAGGCGTACGCGTCAGCGCCCGCGCCGGCTCTACTGAAGATGGCGGCGGCGAGAATGGCGAGTTCTCCATCACCTTCGGCGGCGAAGGTGAGCGCGGCAGCTTTATCGGCAATATCAGCCACGCACAGCGCGACGAAATCACTTACAACGACCGCGAGTGGGCCGGCCTGACCAGCTCCATGGGCCCGAACGGCAATATCTTTACCAACTACGGTAGCTTTACCGTTGGCCAAGACGGCAAGTCCCTGACCTCCGGCTATACGCCGTACGATATCGGCCAGCATATGTGGCTGTCCGGCGCTATGGAGCGCACCGCGCTCACCCTGAACGGCACCTACTCCATCACCGATTCGGTGGAAGCCTATGGTGAAGCCAGCTACACCACCAAGACCACCAACCAGCAGCTGGCCGCACAGCCGATGTACGCCGGCAACGGCCTGGCGCTGACTCCGGATCACATGCCGGCTGAAGTACAGCAGCAGCTGCAGGAAGCCTGGCAGAAAGCCGAAGACGCTTACCAGATCGAACTGGCCGCCTACAACGCCGCCCACGCCGAGTGGGTAGCTCAGGGCAGCCCGGAAGGCCTGGAGCCGAAGAAGCCCAAGGCGACTCACGGCAAAACCTGGGACGACGCGGAAGCCTTTGACGTGCGCCTGCGCCCGGTTGACGGCGGCACCCGCGACTACGAGCAGACCACCGACACCTACCGTATTATCGGCGGTCTGCGCGGCGACCTGGCCAACGGCTGGGGCTGGGATACCTTCCTGAGCTACGGCAAGAACGAAGGCGAGAACAGCATCAGCAACTCCTACAACAAGCGCCTGCTGCAGGAAGTGCTGGACGGCACCTCCCCGATCGCCAACCCGCAGTTCCTGGGCGGCATCGGCGCGGACGTGATCGACTACATCCGCTACGACGACAAGGAAGACAACGAGTACGAACTGGTTAACTTCGGCGCCAGCCTGACCGGCGACATCGAAGCCATCCAGTTCCAGGGCGGTGCCCTCGGCTTCGCGACCGGTATCGAGTACCGTGAGGAGTCCGGCGAGTTCAATCCGAGCCAGGAAACCCAGAGCGGTGACACCTTCGGCAACAAGCAGGATGCCACCGCCGGCGAGTACTCCGTAACCGAGGTATTTGCGGAATTCAACCTGCCGATCCTGGCCGGCGCCAAGTACGCGGAAGAACTGTCTGCGGATATCGCACTGCGCTACTCCGACTTCGACACCTTCGGCGGCCAGAGCACCGGCAAGATCGGCCTGGTCTACGCACCGACCGAAGACCTGCGCTTCCGCACCAGCCTGTCCACCGCCTTCCGCGCACCGGGCATCTACGAGCTGTTCAGCGGTGTCGCACAGAGCTACGAGTACCTGATCGACCCGTGTGACAACGGCACCGTCAACGAGGACGGCGTTGGCGCCCACTGTAAGGCGGAAATCGTCCAGTCCGGCAGCCAGGTTCCGACCAACATCGGCGGCAACCCGGATCTGCAGCCGGAAGAGGCCACCACCTTCACCGCAGGTGTGGTCTGGACTCCGTCCTTCGCCGAAGACCTGTCCATCACCCTGGACTACTTCGACATCCAGGTGGAAGACGCGATCACCTCTCCGGACCTGCAGCGCATCCTGGATGACTGCTACCGCGCCGGTATCGCCTCCGCCTGTGAGCGCGTAGTGCGCAACAACAATGGCGCTGGCCAGATCATCGCCCTGGAAGGTGCACTGATGAACATCGGTGAAATCAACACCAAGGGTGTGGACATCGATGTGGTGCAGAACTTCCACTACGACGCCGGCCAGCTGGCCGTACGCGCCCAGGCTACCCGCCTGCTCGAGTACGAGGAGTTCAACGCCCAGACCGGCCAGACCACCGACAAGCTGGACTACATCGGTACCAACAGCGAAGCCTACGTCAAGTGGCGCGGCCTGGCCAGCGCCACCTGGTACGGCAGCAACTGGGACCTGGGCGCCGAAGTCCAGCACCTGAGCGACGGCCACAGCCCCTACCTGCGTATGCCTTCACACACCTACCTGAACCTGCGTGCGGGCTGGGATGTGAACGACGCGACGCGCCTGACTGCGGGCATCGACAATGTGACCGATCGCGAGCCGGCAACCACCTCTGGTTCCGACTGGAACGGCACTTACGACTTCATGGGCCGTTACGCCTGGGCTGGTGTCAGCTACCAGTTCTAAGTAACGACTTCGGAAGTCAAAAAATAAAGGGGCGCCTCGGCGCCCCTTCTTTGTTTTTGGGTATCGTCTGCGGGCAGACTCCCACATCAGAAATTCATTGTTTGGTATGCCTGCAGGGCTCCCTTATTTTGTAAAGAGGCTACTGCGGGCGATATTTATTGTGACTGGGCCTCGAGCCTTAAATAATTCAGTTTGCGAGTATAGGAGTTCACCGTGGCCGGGTTATTCGCCAGAGAGAAGGCCTCCCTGAAACTCTCCTTGGAATCCTCCACTTCTCCGAGCCGGTAGTTGGTCAACCCCATCAGGAAATGGAAACGGTGGTCGTCCTCGTACTGCCACAGGGCCCGGCGCAACTGCTTTCTGGCCCGTTCGTATTCACCCTGTTCGTAGGCGTTGCGGGCCTGGTAGAAGAGATAGTAGGGGTTGCGCTCGCGGTGGAAGCGCGCGCGCTGGGCGTAGTGCTCGGCCAGTTCCTCGCGGCCGCTGGCGCGGTAGAGGCGCTCGAGATTGCTGATCGCGACCAGGTTGCCGCGATCCAGCTGCAGCGCCTGGCGGTAACTCTGCTCCGCCTCATGGCGGTGGCCGAAGCGGCTGTAGAGGGCACCCAGGTTTGACCACAGGGCGCTCTCCTGCGGGCGCAGCTCCAGCGCCTTGCGCAGGTACAGGAACGCCTGTTCGCGCTGGTCCTGCTGCATCAGCTCCACACCGCGGTTGCTGTAGTACTGCGCAAAGGCGGCGGTATCGGACAGCTTGCGCTGGTCGTAGATCGGATCGTAAGCGGCCAGGTTGAAGTCCACCACGCGACGCCCGCGCGCACTTTCCGAGACCATATTGATATGGCGGTAGACGACGAAGGTCTGCGCCTCGTCGTGGCCCCACACCGGCGGCACATCCACCTGGTTGAAATAGGCGTCGGCCCCCAGCTCGCGCGCCATGGCCACCATCATCAGGGTGAAGGCCATGCAGTTGCCGCGCTGCTCGTGGTAGGTCTCGGCCGCGGTCAGGGTGCTGTGCTCGTCGTAGGTGACCGTGAATTCGCGCCGTTCGAAGGCGCGGATCAGGGCCGCGAGCCTCCGCTGCGGAGACTCATTCGGCGCCACCCTGGCCAGATAGGCGCGCATTTCCGGTGTCAGCGCCAGCAGGTCGTCCTCCGGCAGCATGGCGATATCCACCGGGCGGCCGAGAATCGCGGCTCCGCTCAGGGCCGAACCGGTATCAATGGCGCTGTTTTCACTGGGTGGGCTGGCGGCACAGGCGGCCAGAAACAGTAGTGTGACCAGAAGAAGCGGGGTCTTCATCTTTATATTCCCCTGTTTATCGCTCTCACTACAGCATTTACCACTAATCGCCGCCGCTGGGAATAGCGATACGTTAAATTGCCCGGTTACATCTGCAACCATTCGCCTGCCAAACACACAGCTGTTACACTTCGCGGGTTTGATTTGGAAGCTCTGGCACAGTCTGCAACTCTCTCACAGATGGCGGCCGCAAGGCCTACAGAGGTGCAAACCGCAGACGGGAGCACCGCCATCCCCCGCCGAGACGCCGGCTGACCGAGGTTCCCCAATAACTATTACAGACAGAGGAACTTCTATGTCTTCTAATGTCGCGGACGCCACTACGGCGACCACTACTGCCGGTTCGGGCGAGTTGCTCGGCCACCCCAAAGGGCTCTATATCTGCTTTGCCACAGAGCTCTGGGAGCGCTTCTCCTTCTACGGCATGAAGTATCTGCTCCTGCTCTATCTCACCAAATACCACCTGTTCACCGATAGCGCCGGCTACGACGTGCTCGGCGCCTACGCCGGCCTGGTCTACGCGCTGCCGCTGATCGGCGGCCTGCTGGCGGACCGCTACCTGGGCATGCGCAAGGCGGTGGTCTTCGGCGGCATACTGCTGTGCCTGGGTCACCTGTTAATGGCCTTTGAAGGGCACCAGGCGGTCACCTACGCCGCCGGCACAGTACTGAGCGAAGCCATCACGCTGAACGACGGTACCGTGATCGCCGCCGGCACCACCCTGACCAACGACGTGGTGATTCAGGATGTGGTGGCGCTGAAGGTGTTCTTTATGGCCCTGGCGCTGATCACCGTCGGTGTCGGCTTCCTGAAACCGAATATCTCCACCATCGTCGGCCAGCTCTACGCCAAGAATGACCCGCGCCGCGACGCCGGTTTCACCATCTTCTATATGGGTATCAATATCGGCTCCTTCGTCGCCACCCTGCTGTGCGGCTGGCTGGGCGAGACCTACGGCTGGGGCTACGGCTTCGGTCTGGCCGGTGTCGGTATGCTGCTAGGACTCGTCACCTTCCTGTGGGGTCAGAAGTATCTGGACGGTCTGGCCGAGCCGAGCCGCCCGGAAGTGCTGAAAGAAAAAGCCCTGGGCCCGATCAACAAGGAGTGGGCCGTATACCTGGGCGGTATCGCGTCCCTGGCGCTGGTCTGGTTCCTGGTGCAGAGCGAGCCGGTGGTGCACCTGGCACAGAACAGCCTGCTGATCGTCGCGATCGTCGGACTGATCCTGTACTCGATGCTGCACCAGGACAGCAAGGGCAAGGATATGCTCGCCATCGGTATGGCCGCGGTGACAGCGGCACTGGGTCTGATCTGGGCCTTCACCGATGCGGACGTGTGGCTCGGCGGTATGCTGCTGGGCCTGGTGGCCTTTATCGGCTACGGCTTCGCGCGCCACTACAGCGAGGAGTTCTCCCGCACCGTGGTGCTGATGGTGCTGATCACCTCCACCATCGTCTTCTGGGCGCTGTTCGAGCAGTCCGCCGGATCCATGACCCTGTACGCGGACCGGGTACTGGACCGCTCCATCGGCGACGGCGAGATTCGCGCCTCCATGTTCGGCTCCCTGAACGCCGGCTTTATCATGCTGCTGGCGATTCCGTTTGCGGCCCTGTGGGTATGGCTCGGCAAGCGCGGCTGGGAACCCAGCACGCCGGTCAAGTTCGGCCTCGGCATCATTCAGGCAGGCCTGGGCTTCGGCGCCCTGGTGCTGGGCGCGGCCTTCCCGACCGAAGCGGGCAAGGTGGCGATGATCTGGCTGGTACTGGCCTACCTGCTGCACACCACCGGCGAGCTGTGCCTGTCTCCGGTCGGCCTGTCCGCGGTGACCAAGCTGTCCATCGGCAAGGTGGTCAGCGTCAGCATGGGCACCTGGTTCCTGGCCACCGCCCTGTCCGAGACGGTGGCCACCCGTATCGGCAAGATGGCCGCGGTGCCCCAGGACGGCGCCACCGACCTGGCCTCGACCCTGGCTACCTACACCAGTCTGTACGAGTACCTGATGTGGTGGGGTCTCGGCGTCGGCGCGCTGATGATCGTCATCTCGCCGCTGCTGAAGAAAGGCATGTGCGGAATCCGCTGATCTGGCGGATCTGCCCCGAAACAGAAAGGCCGCTGCTTGCGCAGCGGCCTTTTTCATTTGGGCCATCCACGGCCCCCACCTCGCCGGTGACAAACGGCAATGGCATTTGGGCGAACCCGCTCAGCCGAACAGCAAGCCCGCATTCAACCAGATAAAGCGCAGCCCTATCACACACAGCAGGCCGGCGAAGCAGTTCTTCAGCAGCTGCGGCGACAGCCGGTGGGCCAGGTTGGCGCCGAAGCGGGCGAAGGGGGTGCTGGCCAGCACTATGCCGAAAAACGCGGGCCAGTAGATATAGCCGCTGCTCCAGGCCGGCAGCCGAGTGTCTCCCCAGCCCTGCACGGCGAAACTGATCGCGCCGGCGATGGCGATGGGCAATCCGCAGGCGGCGGAGGTGGCCACGGCGCGCTGCATCTGCACCCGGCAGCGGGACAGGAAGGGCACCGTCAGGGAGCCGCCGCCGATACCGAAGATGGCGGAGGCCCAGCCAATCCCGGCGCCGACAGCCGCCAGCAGCGGCGCAACCGGCAGCCGCTCACCGTTCTGCGGCAACCGCGCGTGGCGGCGGCCGTCCAGCCACATCTTGGCCGCGATCGACAGCGCGAAGACGCCGATCAGCAGCTGCAGCCAGGCGCCCGGCAGTAAGTGGGCGGTCACACCGCCGAGCCAGGAGCCGAGCAGTATGCCCGGCGCCATCGCCAGGAACACGGGCCAGTCCACCGCGCCCTTCAAATGGTGGGTGCGAATGGAGCTGATCGAGGTCACGACGATGGTGGCCAGCGACGTGGCCACGGCCATATGGGTGAGTATCTCCGGCGCTATGCCGAGGGCGGTGAAGACCAGCACCAGCGCCGGCACTATGATCAGGCCGCCGCCGACGCCGAAGAGACCGGCGATGGTGCCGGCGGCGGCGCCGACGGCCAGATAGATCAGCAGAGTCTCCAATTCCCCCTCCCCGGTTCCGCCCCTGCGCTGTCAGCCGCGCTTGTCGATATCGAGCCAGTCGAAGCCCTGCTGCTGGCAGGCAAAGATGCAGTTGGCGACCTTTTCCGCCGCTTCGGCCAGGGCCGCGCGGGCCAGTTCGACGCTGTTGTTCTTCTCGCTGATATGGGCCACGACCAGGTGCTGCAGCTGGTCGCAGCCGACCCGGTGCAGGAAGCCCGCCGCCTGCTGGTTGCTCAGGTGACCGTAGGCGCCGCCGACGCGGCGCTTCAGGGAGGGCGGATAGGGCCCCTGGGCCAGCATCTGCGGGTCGTGGTTGGCCTCCAACACCAGCGCGTCGCAGTCGCCGAAGTGCGTCTCGACGTGGGGGGTGACCGTGCCCAGATCGGTGAGCAGCCCGAGGCTGCGGCCTCTGGCGCGGAACACGAACTGCGCCGCCTCGCGGGCGTCGTGGGGCACCGCCACCGGCGTGATCTGGATATCCGCCACCGCAAACGGCCTGTGCCCCTCGATCAGATGCACCTCGGGCAGGACGCCGATATCCCGCGCGCGCAGCGTACCCGGTGTCAGGTAGACGGGTATGCGGTACTTGCGCGCCAGCGGCGCCACGCCGGACAGGTGGTCGCTGTGCTCGTGGGTAACCAGAATCGCGGACAGGTCCGCAGGAGACAGGTCGAGCCGCGCCATGCGCCGCTCGGTTTCCCTGATGCTGAAGCCGCAGTCCACCAGCAGGCAGTGGTCGCCGCTGGCGACCAGTGTGCCATTGCCTTTGCTGCCGCTCCCCAGAGAGGCGAAGCGAAGGGCCACCGGGCGGCCCTTATATCAGATTCTGGCGAATTGCCTGCAGCAGCTGCGAGGCCTTGGCGCGGGACAGCGGCTGACCGCGGGTATTGCGGATGCGCACCTGGATCTGCTCGTTGGCACCGCGCAGCACCACCAGGTAGCCTGGGTATTCGGCCGCCGGCGCGCCGCCGAGCCCCCGGATATCCTTGAACAGGGCCGGCTCCGCGTCGCTGCTCGGGTCGATATTGGCCAGAACCTGCTGCAGGGTCACCGCTTCGGCGGCCGCAGCCAGCTTGTCTTCACCCTTGCCGCCCCAGGAGAACCAGCCGTCCTCTTCGTCATCGGCGAGCTCGCGCTCCTCGTCGTAGGTGACGTAGAAGATGCCGATATCGGCATCCTCCCGATGCAGGCGGTAGGCGCCGCTGTTGAGGGCGTGGGCGACCGTGGCCCAGGCACGGTCCATGGCCAGGTTCATGGAGATATAGGGTTCGCGCCCGGCGGGCTCCTGCAGCTGCACCTTGACCGAGGTGCCGCCGATGGCCTGGGCCACCAGCGAGGCCGCCGCGCCGCTGGCCTCCGCGGCCAGCGCCGAGGACATCTCGTCGATCATCCAGCCCTCGCGTTCCGGGTTGACGGACTGGGCCGGCCAGTTGACGCTGCCGCCGACCGGGGCATCCGCCGGTACCGACAGGTGGCGCACGTGGATCTCGGTGGTATCCGGCTGCACGCCGGACTCCACCTGCAGGCGGTACTTGTCCTTGGTCTCGGGGCTGCTGTCGAACTTGAGCCAGGTGGTCTCCATAATGCCGGCGCTGGCGTCGGACATCTCCAGTTGCAGCCCGGCGCTGCGCAGGAAGTAGTGCAGCTGCGGCCACACCTCCGCCGGCGGCTGGCTGACCAATACCCAGCGGCGGTTGCCGAGCTTCTGGATCTTGACCCTGTCCAGGCCCACATTGACCGACAGCGCCTGCGGGCGCGGCACCTCGAACTCACCCTCAGTAAAGTCGTTGCTGGCGATCTGCGGGATCTCGTACAGCTCCTCCTGGTGTTTGGCGGTCACGCCTGGGGGCATCTGCAGGGGCGGCAGGCTGTCCGCGCGCTGGTAGTCGTCGCCGCGGTCGCGGAAATAGCCCTCGCTGCCGAACAGGCCACAGCCCGACAGCGCGATACTGGCAATACAGAGGGCGGCTCCTGCGGTCAATCTTGTCATTATTCGTATCCTAAATTCATCTTCTCGCTATGGTGCAAGCCGGCAACGCCGATCGCGGCCGCGGGCCGCTGCTACAGTACGCCCGCGCTGCGCAGCGCCTCGCGCACGGTGGCGTGGTGCTCGGCGGAGAGGCCGGTCAACGGCAGGCGGATACCGCCGTCGATACGCCCCATCTCCCGCAGCGCCCATTTCACCGGTATCGGGTTGGACTCCACAAACAGCACTTGGTGCAATATGCGGATGCGCTGGTCGATGGCGCGGGCGGTTTCGGCGTCGCCGCCGAGCGCCGCCTCGCACATCTGCGCCACGGCCGCCGGGGCCACATTGGCAGTGACACTGATATCGCCGTGGCCGCCCATCAGCATCAGCTCCATCGCGGTGGCGTCGTCACCGGAGTAGACCGCGAAGCCGTCCGGCAGCGTGTCCAGCAGCTCGCGCGCGCGCTCCAGGTCGCCGGTGGCCTCCTTGATACCGACGATATTGCCGATCGCGGCCAGACGCCGCACCGTGTCCGGCAGCATGTCCACGGCGGTGCGCCCGGGCACATTGTAGAGAATCTGCGGTATGGACACGGCCTTGGCGATGGCGCGGTAGTGCTGGAACAGGCCCTCCTGGGTGGGCTTGTTGTAGTAAGGGGTGACCAGCAGGCAGGCGTCGGCGCCGCATTTGGCCGCGTTTTCCGTCAGTTCAATCGCCTCGGAGGTGGAATTGGCACCGGTGCCGGCGATGACCGGAATGCGCCCGGCCACCTGGTCCACGACGCGACGGATCACCTCGATATGCTCGTTGACATCCAGAGTGGCGGATTCACCGGTGGTGCCCACGGCGACCAGGGCGCGGGTGCCCTGCTCTATGTGCCACTCCACCAGGTTGTGCAGGCTGTCCCAGTCCAGGCTGCCGTCTGCATACATTGGGGTAGCCAGCGCCACCATACTGCCGGTAAACATCCTTACTCCTTACTTTTGCACTCGACCCGCAGCCGAAAAAGAAACCGGTATGTTACTGAGGGCGCCGGCTCTATGCCAGCGGCGATTAGCCGGCCACCTTGCGGCGCTTCTTTTTCTTCTTGCGCACACCCTCGTAGACATTCGGCGCCCCTTCCGGCCGGGTCTTGAAACGGCGGTGCACCCACATATATTGGGCCGGGTTCTCGCGCATACGCGCCTCGACAAACCGATTGACCAGCACCGCGTCCTGCAGTTCGTCACCGGAGGGAATCTCCTCGATCGGCGGGTAGACCTTGACGCGATAGCCGGAGCCGTCCTCGAGGCGCGTGACGGTATAGGGAACGACCTGGGCGCGGCCGACGCGGGCGAAGCGCGAGGTGCCGGTCACCGTCGCCGCCGGCACCCCGAACAGCGGCGCGAAGACGCCCTGCTTGATGCCGTAGTCCTGGTCCGGCGCATACCAGACCGCGCGCCCGTTCTTCAGCGCGCGCAACATGCCGCGCACATCCTTGCGCTGGTAGACCTCCGAGTCCTCGCCGTGGCGCTCGCGGCCTTTGCGCTGCATATAGTCGTAGACCGGGTTCTTGTGCGGGCGGTACATGCCGTCGATGCGGTGGCTCATGGCCATAAAGGCGGCGCCTATCTCCAGGGTCGTGAAGTGCATGGCCAGCAGCACCACCCCCTGGCCGCGGGACTGGGGCTCGCGCAGGTGTTCCAGCCCCTCAATCGCAAACCGCTTGCGCAGCCAGCGGCTGGAGCGAAACCAGGCCATGCCGGTCTCCATCAGCGCTATACCGTTGGCGTCGAAGTTGCGCCGCAGCAGTTGCGCGCGCTCGGCGTCGGACAGCTCCGGGAAGCACAGCGCCAGATTGCGCTCGGCGATGGTGCGGCGGCTCGGCGCCAGGCGCAGCATCAGGCGGCCGAGCAGGCGCCCCAGGGCCAGCTGCCAGCGATAGGGCAGCTGTGCGACAAGGAACCAGAGAGCAAACAGCAGCCAGGTGGGCCAGTAGCGCGGGTGCAGCAGCGCCGCGCGGAATCGGGGTTTTTCCATCGGGTATTGCAATCCGCCGCCGGTCGAAAGCGGCGCATTATATAGCGGTTGGTGGCCGCTGGTCAGTGACTGGCGCTCAACAGGCCCCACCTATTGGCGCAACAGCGTATCCAGCTCGTCCACCGCCTCGCACCAATCGGAGTCGTCCTGAATCGCCTCTTCCAGGAAGGCGCGCTGCCCCTGTGACCAGAAGGGCGCCTCGGACAGGTGCTGCTGGCCGCTCAGGTGATGGTGCTCGAGAAATTCCTCTATGGCCGCATCCTCGGAGGGGAGGCCCAGTTGGGCGAAGAGGTCGTTGAGGGTGTGAAATCCGGTGGTTTCCATGGTCGCTCCCGCAGCAGGCCCCGCCGCCAGGCGGCGGGGAAAACCGATGCAGAAAGTATAGATAGCCAGCGCCGGGCGGCCCAGTTGCCCCTCAGGGCGCCGGGTTGGGGTTGGCCGCATGCACCGCCTCTATGGCCTCCAGCAGCTCGTCGTTCAGCTGCAGCTCGGCGCTGGCGATATTGTGCTCGAGCTGCGCCATGCTGGTGGCGCCGATGATGTTCGAGGTCACGAACGGCTGCCGGTTCACGAAGGCCAGCGCCATCTGCGCCGGGTCCAGCCCGTATTCGCGCGCGAGTTTCACATAGGCTTCGGTAGCCTGCAGCGCGCGCGGGCCCGTGTAGCGCTGGAAGCGCTGGTACAGGGTCAGGCGCGCGCCCTCGGGCCTGCGCCCGCCCAGGTATTTGCCGGACAGCACGCCGAAGCCCAGCGGCGAATAGGCCAGCAGGCCGCACTGCTCGCGGATCGCCATCTCCGCGCAGCCGATCTCGAAGCTGCGGTTCAGCAAGCTGTAGGGGTTCTGGATGGAAGCGATACGCGGCCTGTTGCCGTGCGCGGCCAGGCGCAGGTAGCGGTGCATGCCCCAGGGGGTCTCGTTGGAGACGCCGATATGGCGCACCTTGCCGGCCGCGACCAGCTCCGTCAGCGCATCCAGGGTTTCGGCGATCGCGATACCGTCGTCGCCGCCGTGCGTGTAGCCGAGGCGCCCGAAGAAGTTGGTCTGGCGCTCGGGCCAGTGCACCTGGTAGAGATCGATGTAGTCGGTGCGCAGGCGCACCAGGGAGTCGTCGCAGGCCTGCAGTATCTGTTCGCGGGAGAGGCGCGGACCGCCGCGGATGTGGGCCACGCCGGAGTTGGCATCGCCGCGCCCGGTGACCTTGGTGGCCAGCACGACCCTGTCGCGGCTGCCCCGCGCCGCCAGCCAGTTGCCGATAATCTCCTCGGTGCGCCCCTGGGTCTCGGGCCGCGGCGGCACCGGGTACATCTCGGCGCAGTCGATAAAGTTCACCCCCTGCTCCAGCGCGTAGTCCAGCTGCCGGAAGGCCTCAGACTCCGTGTTCTGCTCGCCGTAGGTCATGGTGCCGAGGCAGATCAGGCTGACATTGAGATCGGTGGTGCCGAGCTGGCGGTATTCCATGGAGAGACTCCTGCAGATCAAAGAGCGGGATTATGCAGGCTCGGGGAGAGGAAATGTAGGAGCGGCCGGTGGCCGCGGTCGATCCGGCAGCCCCAGGAGATTGAGCTCGTAAGAGAATATCGGGGCGGCTAGCAGGCTGCTGAAAAAAACCATCCATAGTTTTTTCAGCCCGGGTTTGCGGCGCATGTCCGCAAACCCTCCACGACCAATCAAGCACTTAAGTGCTTGATTTGCGACCCGGCCATCCATGGCCGGGCTATCAGGGCCTTCGCATCGAGTTCAGGTCTTTTCTACAAAGCTGGTTTATTTGAAATCCGCCTCGACCAGCGGGCTGATATCGGCATCGTAGTCGATGCCGTCGATACCGAAACCGAACAGCTTCAGGAAGTCCTCCTGGTAGCCCTTGTAGTCGGTCAGCTGGAACAGGTTTTCCTCGGTCACCTCCGGCCACAGCTTCTCGATCTTGGCCTGGGTCTCCGGGCGCAGCTCCCTGTCGTCCATGCGGAAGCGGTTGGTGTCGTCCAGGCGCGGGCTGTCGGTGTAGAGGCCCTCGGTGTAGAGGCGATACAGCTGCTCGATACAGCCCTCGTGGGTGCCCTCCTCCTTCATCACCTTGTAGACGAGGGAGATATACAGCGGCATCACCGGAATCGCGGAGCTGGACTGGGTCACCAGCGCCTTCAGCACCGCCACATGGGCATCGGCCACACCGCTGTCGGAAATCGCCTTGGCGGCGCGGTCCAGGTCCTCCTTGGCCTTGCCAATGGTGGCGTGGCCGTAGATGGGCCAGGTGAGCTTGTCGCCGATATAGGTGTAGGCGACGGTCTTGCAGTCGTCCGCCAGCACGCCGGCCTTATTGAGGGCGTCCATCCACAGTTCCCAGTCCTCGCCACCCATGACCTTGACGGTCGCGGCTATCTCCTCCTCGCTGGCGGGCTCCACGGTGATATCGGAGATTTCCAGCTTGTCGGTGTTCAGGTTCTTGGCGGTGTAGGACTTGCCGATCGGCTTCAGCACCGAGCTGTACAGCTCGCCGGTCTTCGGGTCCTTGCGCCGCGGCGAGGCCAGGCTGTAGATCACCAGATCCACCTTGCCCATGTCGGCCTTGATCATATCGATGGCCTGGGCCTTGACCTCGTCGGAGAAGGCGTCGCCATTGATACTCTTGGCGTAGAGACCGGCCTCGTGCGCGGCCTCTTCAAAGGCGGCGGCATTGTAGTAGCCGGCGGAGGCGGTGCGCTTCTCGGTCGGCGGCTTCTCGAAGAAGACGCCCAGGGTCTTGGCGCCGCAGCCGAAGGCGGCGGTGATGCGCGAGGCCAGGCCGTAACCGGTGGAGGCGCCGACGACCAGCACATTCTTGGGGCCATTCTCTATGGCCGGCTGGGATTGGATATATTCGATCTGCTCGCGCACATTGGCGGCACAGCCCTGCGGGTGGGCGTTAGTGCAGATAAAACCGCGTACTTTCGGCTGGATAATCATGCCTGTCAGTCTCCCCCTCTCGATTGGGAATCGTGGTTGTTCGGTCACGCTAACGGCGCATTCTAATGGCAGAGCGGCCTCAGTCCCATAGCCGCAGTCACGGTGGCGCGCCCTCCCTGTCCAGAATATCCATGTTCGCGGCCAAAGCGACCGCACCCCGCGGTCGCGCGCGGCGCGCCGTGCCCGTGCAGATCCGGGTCGCGCAAACAGGTGTCGCGAAGGTGACACTGAGCCGGCGCGATGATTTAAACTGCCCCCCGAGAACCCCTCCCCCGGGCGAAGACACCCCGCTGAGTTGTCCCGATCGATCGCGATGCATGTTTTACAGCGCTACGGCTACCAGATTTTTCTGCTCACTGTTTTTTCCCTGACCTGGTGCTGGGCCGCCTGGGAGCCGCTGCACCCGGAGGACTGGCTGCTGGAGAACTACCTGATCTTCATCTCGGTGCCCGTAGTGCTGGTCACCGCGCGTATCTTCCGGCTCTCGAACGTGTCCTATACGCTGATCACGCTGTTTATGTGCCTGCACGTGATCGGCTCCCACTACACCTATGCGGAAGTGCCCTTCGGCGAGACGCTGAGGCAGTGGGTCGGCGCCGAGCGCAATATGTACGACCGCCTGGTGCATCTCTGCTTCGGCCTGCTGCTCGCCTACCCGGTGCGCGAGGTGCTGATACGCCTGGCGGGGCTGCGCGGCTTCTGGGCCTACTTCTTTCCGGTCGATGTCACCTTCGCACTCTCCTCCATCTACGAGATTATCGAGTGGCAGGCGGCGGCCAGGGTGTCGCCGGAACTGGGGCTCGCGTTTCTCGGCAGCCAGGGGGATATTTGGGATGCGCAGAAAGATATGCTGCTGGCGGGTGTCGGCGCGATTATCGCGATGCTGATCGTGCTGCTGCTCAACCTGTGGCTGAACTCCAGGACCTGGAGTGAAATCCGCAACAGCCTGCGCGTGCCCGCAAATGACCGGATCCTGGGCGAGGTTCGGATCCGCGAGCAGCTGCGCCGGAAAGGCGGCTGAGCCGGTTTCAGCCGCCGGAGATATAGTTCAGCGGCAGTCGTGTGGTCTGCTTCATCGTCTCCATCACGAAGCTGGAGCTGACGTCGAACAGGTCCGCCTTGATCAGCTCCTTGTACAGGCGGTCGTAGCCGGGCATATCCGTCACCACCGCCTTGACCAGGTAATCCAGGTCGCCGCTCATGCGGTGCACTTCCAGCACTTCCGCGATACCCTGCACCACCCGCCCGAACTGCGCCGCCCACCTGTCGTTGTGCTGGTTGGTGCGGATCGCGATATAGACCGTCAGCGGCAGGTTGACCTTGTCCTGGTTCAGCAGTGTCACCCGCTCCCGGATCACCCCCGCCTCCTCCAGCTTGTGGATGCGCCGCCAGCAGGCGGATTTAGAGATACCGACCCGCTCGGCGATATCGCCGACCGACAGGGTCGCGTCCCGCTGCAACAGGTCCAGAATCTGCCGGTCCTGCCGGCCTATCTTCACCGCCAACTGATCCCCCCGACCCGCCGGGTCCGATATCGTCTCTATTAATTCAACTTTGCCGGCACATTGTCTCGAATTTTTCGAAAAGATGAAACGTCAAACCGAAAAAAGCAACCAGATCGGTCCAGGAAGAGACATTGTTTCACCCCTATCCTCTTATAGTCACCGCTTCGTCTTTCTGCGGGAACCGGCATGAACTCACTGATCACAGCCATTCGCGATGCCGTTATCGGCGATCTGCAGCCGATACAGACCCCCTTCGGTACCAAGCCGCTGGTCTACGCCGACTACACTGCGTCCGGGCGCGCACTGAGCTTTATCGAGGACTATATCCGCGAGCGGGTGCTGCCCTACTACGCCAACACCCACACCGAGACCTCCTACACCGGCGCCCAGACCACGGCGCTGCGCGAGGAGGCGCGCGACGAGATCCGCCACGCCGTCAATGCGGGGCCGGAGGACCGGGTGATCTTCTGCGGCTCCGGCGCCACCGCGGCCATCCACAAGCTGATCGATATCCTCAACCTGCGCCTGCCCGCAGACCTGAACCAGCGCTACCGGCTGCTGGAAAATATTCCGCCCGGCGAGCGGCCGGTGGTCTTTATCGGCCCCTACGAGCACCACTCCAACGAACTGCCGTGGCGGGAGAGCATCGCCGAGGTGGTGTGTATCCCGCTGGACGAAAACGGCACCCTCGACCTGCGGGCACTGGAAACCCGACTGCGCGCCTACGCCGGGCGCCCGCTGAAGATCGGCAGCTTCTCCGCCGCCTCCAACGTGACCGGCGTAAAAACCGATGTGGACGCCACCGCGCGGCTGCTGCACCGCCACGGCGCCCTGTCCTTCTGGGACTACGCCGCGGCCGCCCCCTATGTGGGCATCGATATGCACGGCGCGCAGACCGCCGACGGCGACAGCAGCAAGGACGCGGTGTTTATCTCCCCGCACAAGTTTATCGGCGGTCCCGGCACACCGGGGGTGCTGGTCGTCAAGCAGCGCCTGCTGAGCAACTCGGTTCCGGCCGTGCCCGGTGGCGGCACGGTGCTCTACGTGACGCCGGAGGATCACCGCTACCTGAGCGACGCGGAGCGCAGCGAGGAGGGCGGCACCCCGGCCATCGTCGAATCCATCCGCGCAGGCCTGGTGTTCAAGCTGCAGCGGGCGGTGGGTACAGAGGAGATAGAGCGGCGCGAAACGGCGCTGGTGCAGCGCGCACTGGCGCGCTGGTCCGAGTGCGAGAACATCGAGATCCTCGGCAACCCCAGGGCGCCGCGGCTGTCCATCACCTCGCTGCGTATCAAATGGCGCGGCAGGGACCTGCACTACGGCTTCGTCGTCGCACTGCTGAACGACCTCTTCGGTATCCAGGCCCGCGGCGGCTGCTCCTGCGCCGGCCCCTACGGCCACCGCTTGCTGGGCATGGACATGGGCTACAGCAAGGCGCTGGAGGCGCAGCTGCTCGAAGGGCATATGGTGCTGCGCCCGGGCTGGGTGCGCCTGAACCTGAATTACTTTATCGACGAGGACACCCTCGAGTACCTGGTGCGGGCAATTGAGCTGGTGGCGGAACACGGCTGGAGGCTGCTGCCCTACTACCGCTTCGACGCCGAACACGGCGTCTGGCGCTACCAGGACACCCGCACCCGCCCCGCCGCCAGCCTCGCGGAAATCGATTTCGAGCGGCTGGCCGCGGCGCCGCGACAGGCCCCGGCGCCGGAAAAATTCTGCCTGCGCGAACAACTGGCCCTGGCGGAGCGGGAGCTGCGCCGCGAGCGGCGCGAGGGTATCCGCTACAGCCTGGAACTGCCCGCCGAGGTGGAGCGGCTGCGCTGGTTCGTGCTGCCGCAGGAGGTGTCGGACGCAGAGGGGCTGTAGCGTGGTCACCGAACCCTTGGCCCCGGGGCGGTGAGCGCGGCGGACCGCTCCTGCCTCCCGCGGGCCATGGCCGCGATTCCGGCGATGGGGCTTGCCGGCGGGCGAATAGCTTCGGGCTTACCGCTTTCCGCCCACCCGCAAGCGGGCGCCTGCGGATTCAATACGATTAGCGCAACAACAACAGCGGCTGCCGGGTGCTCAACAACATCTTCGCGGTAATACTGCCCATCAGCAGGTCGCGCAGGCGGTTGTGGCTGAAGGCGCCCATCACGGTCAGGTCTATACCGTGCTGTGCCTGATAGGCGGTCAGCGCCTCGACGGTGCGCCCCTCCAGGCGGCTCGCGGTTACCGCCAGGCCGGCGTCGTCCAGCGCCGCGCTGGCCTCCGCCAGCAGGCCCTCGGCGACCTCCGCTGAACCCACGTGGACCAGGTGACAGGACAGATTGCGGAAGAGCGGGCTCTCGGACACCAGCGCCAGCGCCTTGCGCGCGGCCTCGCTGCCGTCGTAGGCGAGCATGATGCGGCCCGGCGGCTGGAAATCCCGGTTGACCACCAGGATGGGCCTGTGCAGCGAGCGCACCACCGTCTCCAGCTGCGCGCCCAGTCCGCGCTCGGCACCGCCGTGTTCCTCGCCGCGGATGCCGAGCACCAGCACGCGGATACTGTCTTCCAGTTCGACCACCGACTCGCTCAGGGTGTCGTGGCGCTGGCAGGTGATGACCTGCTGCACCCCGGCCTGCTCGGCGCGCTCCCGCGCCGCCTGCAGCATCAGCTTGCCCTGCTGCACCATCAGGCGCGAGCGTTGCTGCTCCAGCGCGGTCAGCTCCTCGAGCAGCTCCTCCTGGCTACCGAGGCCGATACTGCCGGTCAGGTCCGCCACCGCCGGCACATTGCCGCGCTCGATATTGTGCAGCAGTTTCAGCGGCGCCCCGATACTGGCCGCTATCCAGGCCGCGTAGTCGCACACGGCGCCCGTATACTGTGAGCCGTCGATACAGGAAAGCACCACTGGATCCTGGGCCCGCTGGCTGTGTCCGTTGACTTCTTTATTGTTCATGCTGTTATTGTTATCGGCACTACTGTTGACGGTCATCAATGTCCTCCCAGGACCCTCTCTATCTCTTCCGGCTTGTCGTGCACGCCGAAGCGGTCGACGATGGTCTCGCTGGCCTCATTCAATCCGATCAGCTCCACCTGGGCGCCCTCGCGGCGGAATTTCACCACTGCCTTGTCCAGCGCGTGCACCGCGGAAATATCCCAGAAGTGGGCGCGGCTCAGGTCGATCACCACCTTGTCCACCACTTCCTTGAAATCGAACGCGTCCACGAACTTGTCGGCGGAATTGAAGAACACCTGCCCCACCACCCGGTAAGTGCGGCAGCCCGCCGCCTCGTCCAACTCGCTGGCCACATACATAAAGTGGCTCACCTTGTTGGCGAAAAACAGCGATGCCAGCAGCACGCCGACAAATACACCATAGGCCAGGTTGTGGGTCCACACTACCACGATTACCGTGGCCAGCATCACCAGATTGGTGGACAGCGGATAGCGCTTCAGGTTGCGGATGGATTCCCAGTTGAAGGTGCCGATGGACACCATGATCATCACCGCCACCAGCGCGGCCATCGGGATCACCGCCACCCAGTCGCTGAGGAAGACCACCAGCGTCAGCAGGCCGACACCGGCCACCAGGGTGGACAGGCGCCCGCGGCCGCCGGATTTCACGTTGATCACCGACTGGCCGATCATCGCACAGCCGGCCATGCCGCCCATCAGGCCGGTGGCGATATTGGCGATACCCTGGCCCTTGCACTCGCGGTTCTTGTCACTGGGCGTATCGGTCAGGTCGTCGACGATGGTGGCCGTCATCAGGGATTCCAGCAGGCCCACCACCGCCAGGCCGGCGGAATAGGGGAAGATGATCTGCAGCGTCTCGAAATTCAGCGGCACATCCGGCCACAGGAACACCGGCAGCGTGTCCGGCAGCTCGCCCATATCGCCGACGGTGCGGATATCCAGCCCCAGGGTCACCGCCACCGCGGTCAGCAGCAGTATGCACACCAGCGGCGACGGCACCACCCTGCCGATCACCGGGATGTGCGGGAACAGGTAGATGATGCCGAGGCCGGCGGCGGTCATCGCGTAGACATGCCAGGTCACATCGGTGAGTTCCGGCAGCTGCGCCAGGAAGATCAGTATCGCCAGCGCATTCACGAAACCGGCCACCACCGCCCGCGAGACGAAACTCATCAGGCTGCCCAACTTCAGGTAGCCGGCCACAATCTGCAGCACCCCGGTCAGCAGCGTCGCCGCCAGCAGGTACTGCAGGCCGTGCTCCTTCACCAGCGTCACCATCAGCAGCGCCATGGCGCCGGTGGCCGCGGAGATCATGCCCGGGCGGCCGCCGACGAAGGCGATCACCACCGCGATACAGAAGGAGGCGTAGAGGCCGACCCGCGGGTCCACCCCGGCGATAATCGAGAAGGCGATGGCCTCGGGGATCAGCGCCAGTGCCACCACCAGGCCCGCGAGCACATCGCGGCGGATATTGCCGAACCAGTCGGCCTTGGTTGAGGACAGGATCGAAGGAAGCATAGGAAACAACAGTCGGAGTTGGTCAAAAAAAGGCCGCGCACTCTACCACAAATGATGCTCACTGTCCGGCCGCCACCCGCCGGACAGCGGACACCCGGAGCGGACACCCGGCCGCTCGCGCGCCGGCCGAAAAACCCCAAAAATGCCTTGTATTTCAAGTGGTTAAAAGAGCCTGCAAAACTGGCACGGCCCTTGCCCTCCACAGTCCCAAGCGGGGAAAGCACAGCGGCGCCCCTGCATCCAGATTCGGCCTGCGCGCGTCAGATTCCCTGTCGGCGCGCCGCACACCGGAAAGATAAGAGACGGAAAACGGCAATGATCAGAGACACCTCCGGACAGGACGTACGAATCGCCGCTGCGCCGGCGTGGAAGAACCCCAAAATACTGAAGGCCGGTGCCGCCGCGCTCCTCGCCGTCGCCTTCCTCGGCTGGGGCGCCAGCGCCTGGCGCGCCAGCGGCTCGGTGGACGGCACCCTGTCCCTGACGCGCATCAATATCGCCGAAGTACAGCGCGGCGACCTGGTGCGCGACCTGGTGGTCCAGGGCAAGGTGGTGGCCGCCAACAGCCCCACCCTGTACAGCCCCGCCCAGGGTATCGTCAAGTTCGCGGTCCAGGCCGGTGACACGGTCACCCGGGGGCAACTGCTGGCGGAGGTGGACAGCCCGGAAGTGTCCAATCAGCTGGCCCAGGAAAAGGCCCTGCTGAACAAGCTCTCGGTGGAACTGCAGCGGCAGAAGATCCAGGCCAAGCGCCAGCAGCTGGAAAACCGCCAGAAGGCGGATCTGGCCAAGGTCAACCTGACCGCCGCCCAGCGCGAGCTGAAGCGCGCCGAACTGTCCATGCAGAAACAGATCATCTCACGCCTCGATTTCGAAAAGGCCAGCGACGACCTGGCGCGCGCCCAACTGGAATACCAACAGGCGGTGCAGAACGCCGAGCTGGAAAAGGAATCCCTCGCCTTCGAGACCCGGACTCTGGAACTGCAGGTCTCCCAGCAGAAGCTGCAGGTGCAGGAGCTGGAGCGCCGGGTGCGCGACCTGAAAATCCTGTCGCCGCTGGACGGCACCATCGGCAGCCTCGCCGTGGCCCAGCGCAGCGCCGTGGCCGCCAATGTGCCGCTGATCACCGTGGTGGACCTGACCAGTTTCGAACTGGAGGCCGCGGTGCCGGAAAACTACGCCGACGACCTGGGCCTGAATATGGCGGTGGAGATCAACCTCAGCGGCAAAAAGCTGCCCGGTGAGATCACCGCGATATCCCCGGAAGTGATCGACAACCAGGTGCAGGCCCGCGTGCGTTTCACCGACGGCCAGCCGCAGAAGCTGCGCCAGAACCTGCGCCTGACCGCGCGCATACTGCTGGAGAACCGCGAGAACGTGATGCTGGTCAAGCGCGGCGCCTTCCTCGACCAGGGCGGCGGCCGCTATGTGTTCCGCCTGAACGGCGATGCGCAGGCGGAGCGGGTCCCCATCCAGATAGGCGCCCTGGGCCTGAACCAGGTGGAAATCGTCTCCGGCCTCGATGTGGGGGACCAGATCATCGTCTCCGCCGCCGAGGAGTTGGAGAAGGCGCAGCTGGTCGCACTGAAGGAATAAAAACGAAATAGCCCAAAGTTTGATGTGAAGGTTCCGATGCCGGTAAGCGTTTGCGGGACCTTTCACGGCCATGGATGGCCGCGGAGAGCGTACAGGGAAGTATTTACAGCGTGTCCCGCAAACGCTTACCGGCAGCGGGACCGCCACCGAAATCAGAATCAAGGCACCGAGAAATCAGAACTAACGACAGGGAAACCCCATGCTGAAAATGCACAATATCCGCAAAAGCTACCGCACCGACGCCATAGAAACCCACGCGCTGCGCGATTTCAGCCTGGAGGTGTCCGAGGGGGAATTCGTATCGGTCACCGGCCCCAGCGGTTCCGGCAAGACCACCTTCCTGAATATCGCCGGCCTGCTGGAAACCCCCACCGGCGGCCAGTACCTGCTCGACGGCGAGGACGTCAGCGGCCTCAACGACCGGGCGCGCTCGCGCCTGCGCAACGAGAAGATCGGCTTTATCTTCCAGGGCTTCAACCTGATCCCGGACCTGAATCTGTTCGACAATATCGACGTGCCGCTGCGCTACCGCGGCTTCAACGCCAAGGAGCGCAAGAAGCGTATCGAGAAGGTATTGGAACAGGTCGGTCTGTCGGCGCGCGCCAGGCATCTGCCGGCGCAGCTGTCCGGCGGCCAGCAGCAGCGCGTCGCCATCGCCCGCGCGCTGGCCGGCGAACCGCGCTTCCTGCTCGCGGATGAACCCACCGGCAACCTGGACTCGCTGATGGCGCGCCAGGTGATGGAACTGCTGGAATTTATCAACGAGTGGGGCACCACCATCGTCATGGTCACCCACGATCCGGACCTGGCGCGGCGCGCACACCGCAATATCCAGATTGTCGACGGACAGGTTGCCGATCTGCACCGAAGTGCCACCGCAGAAGCCGCAACCGCCTGAGGAAAAAATAATGCTTGGCTACTATATCTCCCTGGCGATGCGCAGCCTGCGCGGCACGCCGATATTGAGCGCGCTGATGGTCGCCGCCATCGCCGTCGGCGTCGGCGCATCCATGACGGTGCTGACCGTCAACTATATGATGTCCCAGAACGCCCTGTCCCATAAGGACGAAGTGCTCTACGCGGTGCAGCTGGACGGCTGGGATCCCAACGCCTCCTACCAGGGCGACAGCAACCTCACACGCATGCCCTGGGAACTGACCTACCGGGACGCCCAGGCACTGCTGCGCTCGGACATTCCCAGCCGCCAGGTGGCCATGCACCGCTGGGGTGCCACGGTAACCGTCGACGACTCGGAACTGCGCCCGTTTATCGGCGAGACTCGGGTCACGACGCGGGATTTCTTTGCGCTGTTCGATGTGAATTTTCTGTACGGCGCCACCTGGGAGAAAAGCGCCGATCACAATCCCGTGCAACAGGTAGTCCTCACCCGCAAGACCAACGAGAAACTGTTTGGCGGTGAGGACAGCGTTGGCAAGTCGATCAACCTGGACGGGCACCCATTTACCGTCATCGGCGTTATCGAAGACTGGAACCCGGTGCCCAAGGTACACGACCTGAACAATGGCGCCTTCAATGACTCGGAAGCGCTTTATATCCCCTTCGGGCTGCACCGCAAGCTGGAGATCTACAGCTGGGGCAATACCAACGCCTGGAAGCACGAGGGAGATCTGGAGGGTTTCGAGGGCTTCCTGCAGAGCGAGAGCGTCTGGATCCAATACTGGGTGGAATTGGAAACCGATGAGCAGAAACAGCGCTACGAGAATTTCCTGAGCGGCTATATCCAGGAACAGAAGGCCCAGGGGCGCTTCGAACGCCCGCTCAAGTTCGGCCTTACCCGGCCGTCGGAGTGGCTGGTGGTCAACCAGGTACTGCGCGACGACAACCGCGTACTCGGCTGGCTGTCGCTGGCATTCCTGCTGGTGTGCGTGGTCAACGCGGTCGCGCTGCTGCTGGCCAAGTTCCTGCGCAAGGCACCGGAGGCGGGTGTGCGCCGCGCACTGGGCGCGAGCCGCAACGCGATATTTACCCAACACCTGATAGAGAGTGCCTGTATCGGCATTATCGGCGGTCTGATCGGCATACTGCTCAGCATGATCGGACTGGCCGCGGTGAAAAGTCTCGCCATGGGCTTCGCCGATCGCATCGCCCATATGGACTGGGTGATGATGTTTTCGGCCATCGGCCTGGCAGTCGTCGCCAGCCTGCTGGCAGGCCTCTACCCGGCCTGGCGTATCAGCCGCACCAACCCGTCGATCTATCTGAAAACCCAGTGAGGACAGCGCCATGTTTGAATTGAAACCCATGTTGTCCGCCCTTTGGCGCAACAAAATGGCGGCGCTGCTGATCGCGGTGCAGCTGGCACTGACCCTGGCCATCGTCGGCAATGCCAGCATTATTGTCGGCGACCGTCAGGACAAGATTGCGCGCCCGACCGGCATGCCTGTGGAGGACCTTATCGCGGCCACCTACTTCCCGACCCGCTCGGATGCCGACATCCCCGCCATGGCGAGCGCAGACCTGGACATGCTGCGCACTCTTCCCGGCGTCGTGAATGCCGTGCACACCAACCATATCCCGCTGTCCGGTTCCGGCTCGGCGAACGACTTCTACCGCGAGCCCAACCAGCAGATAGACGACGAGGTTGCGAATATCTATTTCACCGGGCCGGAATTCATCGAGACGCTGGGACTGGAACTGATCGCGGGCCGGAGCTTCACGCACGGCGATATGGAGGTACGCGACCCGAACGTACAGTACAGGCCCAAGGTCACCATAGTCACCAGACAGTTTGCCGAAAAGCTGTTTCCGGAAGGAGACGCACTGGGTAAATTTATTTATACCGGCGGCGACAATCCGATAGAAATCATCGGTATCATAGATCGTCACCTGGGCGCCTGGGTGGGCTGGTCCCGGGCGGGCAACGTGGCCTTCTACCCCGCCATGTCTTCCTTCACTTTCGGCCGCCACCTGATTCGCGCAGAACCGGGCCAAAGAGACCGGGTACTCAAACTGGTCGAGGAAAAACTTGCACAGAGGGATCCCAACCGGGTCATCGATATCAAGCCTCTCTCGGACTATATGGCCGAGAGCTACGCAACGGACAATCTGATGGTCAAGGTACTCTCCGTGGTCATCGTGATGCTGACCTTTATCATCGCGCTGGGTATCGTCGGCCTGACCTTCTTCTGGATCAACCAGCGCCGCAAGCAGATCGGCGTGCGCCGCGCCCTGGGCGCCACCCGCGCGAATATCAGCCGCTACTTCCTGCTGGAAAACCTGCTGATTGCCGGCACCGGCATCGCCATCGGCATGGCCGCGGCACAGATAGGCAACCACTTTATGGTCGCCAACTATCACCAGCCGGCGCTGTCGTTGCCCGTGATGCTGGTCTGCGCGTTAATGCTGCTCGGCGTCAGCTTGGCGGCGGCACTGGTTCCGGCAATGCGCGCGGCAAATATCTCGCCGGCTACGGCCACGCGCAGCGTTTGATTTCAATGAAGGCGGGTCAAGGAGCCGCTTTCTTGTTTATTCGCACATGGTGTACGAGCGGCTCTTGGCCGCGATCGATATCCGGGTAAACTGGAAGTCTGATCGCGACCAGAGGCCGCTCCTACGATGGACAGCTAGAGAGCCAGGTAAAAAGCAGGGAAAGATGGACAAGGTACTGATTATCGACGACAACCAGGGCATCATCTCCGCCCTGGAACTACTGCTGTCCCTGCACCAGATAGAAACCGTCAGCGCGATCACGCCACAGGCCGGCCTGCAGCTGCTGCGCGAGCACCCGGATATCAGCCTGGTCATCCAGGATATGAACTTCACCGCAGACACCACCTCCGGCGAGGAGGGCCGCGAGCTGTTCTTCGCCATTCGGGACATCAAGCCGGATCTGCCGGTGATTCTGCTGACCGCCTGGACCCAGCTGGAAATGGCCGTGGAGCTGGTCAAGGCCGGCGCGGCCGACTATATCGGCAAACCCTGGGACGACAACAAGCTGATTTCGACGGTCAACAACCTGCTCGAGCTGAGCGAGCTACAGGAGCAGCAGCGCAAAACCCAACAGCAGGCGCTGCAGGCACGCCAGCAGTTGAATGAGGATTTCGACCTGCAGGGCATCGTCTACCGCAGCGACGCCATGCAGAAGCTGCTGGAAATGGCCACCCAGGTGGCCAGGTCCGAAGTGCCGCTGCTGATCACCGGCCCCAACGGCGCCGGCAAGGAGAAGATCGCCGATATAGTACAGGCCAACTCGCCGCTCAGGGACGGCCCCTATATCAAGGTCAATGTCGGCGCGCTGCCGGAAGAGCTGATGGAGGCGGAGCTGTTCGGCGCCGAGCCGGGGGCCTATACCGGTGCCGGCAATCGCGCGCGCCAGGGCCGCTTCGAGGCCGCCGACGGCGGCACCCTGTTCCTGGACGAGATAGGCGAGCTGTCCGCCAGCGGCCAGGTAAAACTGCTGCGGGTACTGCAGACCGGCGAGTTCCAGCGTCTCGGCAGCAGCCAGACACGCAAGGTCAGGGTGCGCGTCATCAGCGCCACCAACAGCGACCTGCCGCGGCAGATTGCCGAGGGGAATTTTCGCCAGGACCTCTTCTATCGCCTGAATGTAATCGAACTGCGGCTGCCACCGCTGTGCGACAGGCCGGAAGACATACTGCCGCTGGCGCGCGCATTCCTTGCCAACGGCGGCGGCAAACAGCTGTCGCCCCAGGCGCAGTCGGCGCTGATGCGCTATCGCTGGCCGGGCAATGTGCGCGAGCTGCAGAACACCATGCAACGGGCATCCGTGTTGAGTCAGTCGCAAACCATCGAAGAGGAAACCCTGGCTCTGCCGGCGCAACAGCTGGCCGACAAGGTGGAGGTCAGTTTCGAGCCCAGCCGCGAGCTGCTTGAGCAGACGCTGGCCAGCTGCAACGGCGTTATCGCCCAGGCCGCGCGGGAACTGGGCATGAGCCGGCAGGCGCTGTACCGCCGCCTGGATAAATACGGGATTCCCTATTGATGCCCGCGCCTACGTCACTGGAAGGGCGAATTGCTGCCATCTCCATTGCCGCCGTCACTGTCGGCACCAGTATTCCGTTTGCCCTGCTGTTTTTCGGTTTCGATCCCGGCCTCGCCTGGGTTTCGGGGATTCTGCTCGCACTGCTGGCCGTACTCTTCTCACTGCGCTTCGTAACCGGACCGCTGACCCGCCACCTGGACGCACTCGAGGGCGGCCTGCTGAATTTCCGCGACGGCGACTTTTCCATCTCGCTCGCGGTCGAGCGCAGTGACCAGCTGGGGCAGCTGGCCAGGCTGTACAACGAGGTGGGCGAAATACTGCGCCGCGAGCGCGCGCATATTTATCAGCGTGAACTGCTGCTGGATACGGTGATCCAGAGTTCTCCCCAGGCCCTGCTGCTGATGGATCAGGGCGAACACATCATCTACGCCAACAGCAGCGCGCGGCACCTGCTGAACGGCGGCAAACCTATTCAAGGCCTGACGCTGGAACGGCTGCTGCCGCGCTGCCCGCAGGAACTGGCCGACGCCATTTCCACGGGCGAAGACGGCCTGTTCAGCTACAGCGATAGCGACAGCACCCAGACAATCCATATCGGCAACAGCACCTTTGTGCTCAATGCACAGCGGCACCGGCTGATCGTTATCCGAGAAATGACCCGCGAGCTGACCCGCGCCGAGGTCCAGGTGTGGAAAAAAGTCATTCGCCTGATCAGCCACGAGCTGAACAACTCTCTGGCCCCGATATCCTCGATGGCTCACAGCGGCAAACTGCTGATTCAGCAGCCGGATAAGTTCCAGTCACTGGAAAAGGTGTTCGATATTATCGCCGAGCGCTGCCGCCACCTGACCGAATTCACGCAGGGCTACGCGCGCTTCGCGAAACTGCCGGCGCCCAGTTGCGAAACCGTGCAGTGGCAGCAGTTGATCGATCGTATAGCGCCACTGCACCAGTTCACGCTACAGGACAACCTGCCCAGCCGCCCCGGTTATTTCGACCCGGTGCAGATGGAGCAGGCACTGCTGAACCTGTTCAAGAATGCCGCCGAGGCCGGCAGCGATCCCGAGTATACGCAGCTGCAGATCCGCGCGGATGCCCGCGGCCAGGAGCTCGTGGTACGCGATCGCGGCTGCGGCATGAGCGATAAGGTGCTGCAACAGGCCCTGCTGCCTTTCTATTCCACCAAACCCCAGGGCGCAGGTCTCGGCCTGGCGCTGTGCCGCGAGATAGTCGACGCCCACGGCGGACGTATTCAGCTGCACAACCGCGCCGGCGGGGGCCTGCAGATCAGTATCCAACTTCCCTGGCCGGATACTGTCGAATAATATCGCTGCAATTGCCGCCGCCAATCGGGATAGTCCGCGCGGTTGCGGGCGCGGCTGTTAGCACGACCGATTATCAATCTCATCTCGATCCGAAAGGCCGGCAAAGCCACATTCCCGGGCTAGTCTGAATATCAGAGACGATTTTCAACCCGATGAGGTAAATCGGCCATGAGCGAGCGAAATCAGGACATGACGCGGCGGAGATTTCTCAAGCTGTCCGCCGCGACACTGACACTGCCGGCGGCAACGCTGATCGCAAGCGACCGCGCCAGTGCGCAGGGCAAGGCGAAGCAAGAGGCGGTGCAGTATCAGGACACCCCCAAGAACGGGCAGAAGTGTGTGGACTGCGTGCTCTTCGAGCCGCCCGAGGGCTGCAAGGTCGTCGAGGGCAAAATCAGCCCGGAGGGCTGGTGCAGCCTGTTTGCGCCCAAGCCGTCGTAAGCGCTCAGGAATTCACGCCGGCACCCGCAATTCGCCGCGCAGCTTGTTCACATCCGCCCGCGGCGGCGCGCCAAACATGCGGCTGTACTCGCGGCTGAAGTGGGACGGGCTCTCGTAGCCGACCCGGTAGCTGGCGGAAGCCGCCTCCAGCCCCTCGGCCAGCATCAGCCGCCGCGCCTCGTGCAGGCGCAGCCGCTTCTGGAACTGCAGCGGCGACATGCGCGTGACCTGCTTGAAGCTGTGGTACAGGGACGACTCGCTCATATTGGCCTGCTCGGCCAGATCGCGCACCCGCAACGGCTCGGCGAAGCGGTCCTTGAGCAGCGCGATCACCCGCGAGATGCGGTTGGCCTGGCTGTCCGCCACCGCGAATTTGCGCATGCGCGCGCCCATATCTCCCATCAGCGCGCGGTAGATGATTTCCCGCCGTGCCAGCGGCGCCAGTATCGCTGCGTCCGCCGGGCTGTCCAGCAGCCCCACCAGGCGGCTGACCGCATCCAGCATGCCCAGATCCATCTGCGCCACACAGAGGCCGCAGTTGATCTCCGGGCAGTCGAACTCCGCCTCCAGCTCCGGCGCCTTGTCGCCCAGCTCCAGCACCAGGTCGGTCACCTCCTGCGGGTCGACAATCAACTTCACCGCCAGAAACGGCTGTTCCGGCGAGGCCTCCTTTACTTCCCCCAGCACCGGCAGGTGCACCGACGACGCCAGGTAACTGAGGGCACCGTAGGAGATCTCCTTGTCCCCCAGTTGCAGCGTCTTGCTGCCCTGCACGATAAAGCCGAGGGAGGGCTCGTATACCGTTGAGACACAACTGGTTGCCTCGTCGGAGCGGATCAGAGCGACGCCCTCGAGGGCGGACTCCTGCAACCCCTGCTCCGGCGCCCAGCGCAGTATCTTGCGCGCGAGCTTGACCCGCGCCGCCTCCAGCTCCCGCGCGGCGGAATGCTTGTGCTCTATCGACATAGTCTCCCCTCCCGACCCGGCAGTCAGCGGGCCGATTCAATCTGACTTGGCCCAGTATACGGAGCTTTAGGCAAGGCGCTTAGACTTTTGCAGAATTAGGCAATCACCGAGCAGTAATAAGCAACCCGCCCCCTACCGATGTCTGCTGACACTTCCTGACAAGGCCTTCAGCTAGCATAAAAACTTGCATTAGCGGCAAACCCCGCGGCGAGGCCGAAGGCGCGACCACTCAGTGCCAGCCCGATCCAAGCAGAATTAGGCAATCAGCCGGCAGTAACCGGATACCGCCAGGCCACCGCGCACCGCTATGGTTTGCAGCCGTCGGAGGCCGTGCCTCCGACATTTTCGACTCTGCCGTATCTGAGGGAGTAATGACGCAATGGCGAGAAAACCGAAATTATCACTGCTCGGCCTGCTGGCGCTGGTGTTGGCAGGATGCGGCGCCGGTGAGCCGGACGGCCGGCAGGCGCCGCCCGCGATAGTGGAAGTGGCGCAAGTGACCGCCCGGCCGGCCACACTCTGGAGCGACTTTACCGGCCGCGTGGCCGCACCGGAAACCGTGGAGCTGCGCCCGCGGGTCAGCGGCTATATCGAAGAGGTCTCCTTCAGCGAGGGCGAACTGGTCAAGCGCGGCGATGTGCTCTTCACGATAGACCCGCGCCCCTACCGCGCCCGCGAGCGCGCGGCCATGGCTGAGCTGGCCCGCGCCCGCAGCCAGCTGACCCTGAGCGAGAGCCGGGCGGAGCGCGCCAGGCAGCTACTGGGCAACCGCGCGATATCCCGCGAGGAGTACGACCAGCGCGTGGCCGCGCGGGATTCCGACCGCGCCGCGGTCAGCGCCGCCGAGGCCGCGCTGGAAAATGCGCGCCTGGATCTGCAGTACACAGTGATCAGAGCGCCGATCGACGGCCGCGCCGGTCGCGCGCTCGTCACCCGCGGCAACCTCGCCAGCGCCGACCGGACGCTGCTGACCACGCTGGTTTCCGTGGACCCTATGTACGTCTATTTCGAGAGCGACCAGCAGACTTTCGTCGGCAGCCGCACCTTCTTTACCCCCGAGCAGCGCCCGCAGGTGCGCATCGGCCTGGCCGGTGAAGAGGGCTACCCGCATACCGGCGAGCTGGATTTTATCGACAACCAGTTGAACAGCCACACCGGCACCATCCAGTTCCGCGCGGTGGTCGCGAACCCTGACGGCACCTTCAAGCCGGGACAGTTTGCGCGGGTGGAAATGCCCACCGAACAGTTGGAGCGGGCGCTGCTGGTGGACAGCCGGGCGCTATTGACGGACCAGGACCGCCGCTACGTGTATGTGGTGAACGAGCAGAATGTCACCGAGCGCCGCGATGTGGTAACCGGACCGCAGCAGGACGAGCTGGTGGTGATCCGCAGCGGTTTGCAGGCCGGCGAGCGGGTGGTGGTCAACGGACTGCAGAAAATCTTTTTCCCCGGTATGCCGGTGCAGCCGGAGCTGGTACAGATGCGCGGGGCGGATTCGACACGGCAGATTGCCAGCCGCTGATCCGCAATTGCTTCCCCCTGTAGGAGCGGCCCATGGCCGCGATCGAACTATATCGTTTACCCGTATTCCGATCGCGGCCATGGGCCGCTCCTACAAAGCATTTATTGAATTTCGAATTTTTTGCTGTGGTTTCCGAAGCCGCACACGGGGTAACTCTGTATGAATTTTTCCCGCTTCTTTGTCGACAGGCCCATCTTCGCCTCGGTGCTGTCGATCATCATCTTCGTCGTCGGCTTGATCAGCATTCCGGTGCTGCCGGTCAGCGAATATCCGGAGGTGGTGCCGCCCAGCGTCGCCGTGACCGCGCGCTACCCGGGCGCCAACCCTAAGACGATTTCCGAAACCGTCGCCACGCCGCTGGAGGAGGCCATCAACGGCGTGGAGAATATGATCTATATGAAATCCGTTGCCGGCAGTGACGGCACATTGTCGCTGACGGTGACCTTCAAGCTGGGTACCGATCCGGATCAGGCCCAGGTGCAGGTGCAGAACCGCGTATCCCAGGCGCTGCCGCGGTTGCCGGAAGATGTGCGCCGCCAGGGGGTCACCACCCAGAAGCAGTCGCCCAACCTGATGATGGCTGTGCACCTGCTTTCGCCGGACGACCGCTTCGATGCCACCTATATCCGCAACTACGCGGTGCTGCACATCCGCGACGAACTGGCGCGCATCCCCGGCGTCGGCCAGGCGGGCCTGTTCGGCGCCGGCGATTACGCCATGCGCCTGTGGGTGGACCCGCAGAAGGCCGCCGCCCTCGGCATCGCAGCATCGGATATCGTCAACGCTGTGCGCGAACAGAATGTGCAGGTATCCGCCGGTCAGATAGGCGCCCAGCCGATGCCGGGGGAAAACGACTTTTTGATCTCCATCAACGCCAAGGGCCGCTTGGCCAGCGCCGGGGAGTTCGGCGATGTGGTGCTGAAAACCGGCAGCGACGGCGAGATCACCCGCCTTCGGGATGTCGCGCGTATCGAGCTGGCCGCATCCGAGGACACGCTGCGCGCACTGCTGAACGGCCGCCAGGCGGTGGCGCTGCCGATCTTCCAGGCCCCGGGCTCCAACTCACTGGAAGTCTCGCAGGCGGTGCGCGAGAAGATGGCCGAACTGGACGATCACTTCCCCGAGGGGCTGGAGTGGGAGATCGCCTACGACCCGACGGTGTTCGTCAGTACCTCCATCAAGGCGGTGATCAAAACCCTGCTGGAGGCGGTGCTGCTGGTGGTGCTGGTGGTGATCCTCTTCCTGCAGACCTGGCGCGCATCGCTGATTCCGCTGCTGGCGGTGCCGGTTTCCATTGTCGGCACCTTTGCGGTGCTGCACGCAATGGGCTTTTCGATCAACACCCTGACCCTGTTCGGCATGGTGCTGGCGATCGGTATCGTCGTGGACGATGCGATCGTGGTAGTGGAAAACGTCGAGCGCAATATCGAGGAGGGCCTGAGCCCGCTGGCCGCCGCCCACCAGGCGATGCGCGAAGTGAGCGGACCGATTGTCGCCATCAGCCTGGTGCTCTGCGCCGTGTTCGTGCCCATGGCCTTCCTGGACGGCATCACCGGCCAGTTCTACCGCCAGTTCGCGATGACCATCGCCATCGCGACGGTGATCTCCGCGGTCAACTCGCTGACACTGTCGCCGGCGCTGTCTGCGGCGCTGCTGAAACCCCACGGCAGCCAGCCGGATATGCCCGCGCGGATTATCGAGCGGCTGTTCGGCTGGATATTCCGCCCGTTCAACCGCTTCTTCAACAAAAATGCAGAGCGCTACCAGGGCCTTGTCGGCCGCAGCCTGAAGCGCCGCGGTCTGGTATTCGCCGTCTACGCGGCGTTGCTGGCCGGCACGGTCTTTATGTTCAACCAGGTGCCGGGCGGATTTATTCCGACCCAGGACAAAACCTACCTGGTGGGCAGTATCCGCCTGCCGGAGGGCGCGTCGCTGGATCGCACCGAGGCGGTCGCACGCCGGGTCAGCGAACTGGCACTGGAGACCGAGGGCGTGTCCCACGCCGCCGCCTTTGTCGGCTTCAATGCGCTACAGGCCACCAATACGCCCAACGTCGGCACAGTGTTTGTTCTGTTCGACGATTTCAGCGAGCGCAACCGCAGCGCCGAGGAAATCGCCGCGGAGCTGAACGGCAAGCTGGCGCAGATCAAGGAGGGCTTTGCAGTCAGCTTTATGCCACCGCCGATTTTCGGTCTCGGCGCCGGTTCCGGCTATTCACTCTACATTCAGAATCGCCGCGGCGCTCAGGACCGCACCGGTGCCGGCTACGGCGAGCTGCAGACGGCCACCAATCAACTGGCCGGTGCGCTGAGCCAAACCCCGGGACTCAGCTATCCGTTCAGCTCCTACCAGGCCAATGTGCCGCAGCTGGACGCGGAGGTGGACCGGCTGCAGGCCAAGGCCCAGGGTGTGCGCCTGGACGAGCTGTTCGGCACGCTGCAGCTGTATTTCGGCTCCCTGTATATCAATGACTTCAACCTGTTCGGCCGCACCTACCGGGTCATGGCCCAGGCGGATGCGCCCTTCCGCGACGAGATAGCGGATATCGACCACCTCTACACCCGCAACAACCGCGGCGAGATGGTGCCGATCAACACCATGGTGCAGCTGAAGCAGAGCTACGGCCCGGACCCGGTAATCCGCTACAACGGCTACCCGGCCGCGGACCTGCTGGGTCAGTCGGACCCGACCATGCTGTCATCCGCCGAGGCCCTGGCCACGGTGGAGCGGGTCGCCGCGCAGACACTGCCGCCGGGTATGCAGATAGAGTGGACGGATCTCAGTTTCGAGCAGGTCAACCGCAGCAACGCCTCCATGCTGGTGTTCCCGCTGGCACTGCTGCTGGTATTCCTGGTACTGGCGGCCCTCTACGAGAGCTGGGTGCTGCCGTTGGCGGTGATCCTGATAGTGCCCATGTGTCTGCTCGCCGCGCTGTTCGGCGTCTGGATGACCGGCGGCGACAACAATGTGTTCGTGCAGGTGGGCCTGGTGGTGCTGATGGGGCTGGCGTGCAAGAACGCGATACTGATCGTGGAGTTCGCCCGCGAACTGGAAATCGAAAGAGGGCTGGATCCGGTGCGCGCCGCACTGGAGGCCTGCCGCCTGCGCCTGAGGCCGATTATCATGACCTCGGTGGCCTTTATCGCCGGCGTGGTGCCCCTGGTACTGGCCAGCGGCGCCGGCGCCGAGGTGCGCAACGCGATGGGTGTGACGGTATTTACCGGTATGATCGGCGTGACCCTGTTCGGCCTGCTGCTGACGCCGGTATTCTATGTGGCCCTGCGCAAGCTGTCGGCGCACGGCGCCCGCCCCGCCGCAGAGGCGCCGCGTCTGCAGCAGGCCGCATAGACCGCGAACGGCGGCACCCGGTGTGCCGCCACGGAAATTGGCTTGAGGAATCGATATGGATCCAGATTTTTGGCATCGCAAATGGGAGAAAAATGAAATCGCTTTCCACGAGCGGGAAGCCAACCCGATGCTGGTCAAGTATTTTAAGGCACTTTCCCTGGAGAAAGGCAGCCGCGTCTTTCTGCCGCTGTGCGGCAAGACCCTGGATATCGGCTGGCTGCTTGCCAGAGGCTATCGGGTCGCCGGTGCGGAACTGAGTGAGCTGGCCGTGCAGCAGCTGTTCGCCGAACTCGGCGTGGAGCCGGAGATTTCCGCCGCGGGCGAGTTCAATCACTACCGGGCGGAAGGTGTCGATATCTTTGCCGGCGATATATTTCACCTGAGCCCCGCACTGCTCGGCCGGGTGGATGCCATTTACGACCGGGCCGCACTGGTCGCCCTGCCGGAGGAAATGCGCCGCCGCTACACGACGCACCTGGTGGAACTTACGGACAGGGCACCGCAGCTGCTGATTACCTTCGAATACGATCAGGCACTGATGCCCGGGCCGCCCTTCTCGGTGGGCAGCGAAGAGGTCCGCCGACACTACGAACGGAACTACGATCTGACCCAACTGGCCAGCATCGACGTCTCCGGCGGGCTGAAGGGAAAATGTCCGGCGCAGGAAAATGTCTGGCTGTTGCGCTGAGACTCCCGCATCAACGGAGAAAGATCAGCGCGTACAGCCGGGTGACTACGGACAGCGGAATACACACGGCGATCACTATAAGCCCCAGTATTCCGCGCATCAGATCGCTGCCCTCTTCGTTCTTTTCGTCCTTGTCCGCCAGGTAGGCGTTGTAGCAGTGGTCCGGGCCGTCGATGGGCAGAAAGGTGAAATCGATAATCCGCTCCATCAACCGCCAGTAGGGCCGCAGCGGCGTCTCCTCGACCCGGGCGAAATAGCCGGTGCGCGCCGAGATGGTCGCATCCGGGTTGCCGCCGGCTATCGCATTGCCCAACTGGTCTATCGCAACCAGCACACCCTTCATCCAGCGCATTGCGGTTTCCCTCGTGTGGACGACATCAGGTGGCGGGCACGCCGTCGAAGAAATTCACCTCGCCGCTCTCGAGCGAGTACTCGGCACCGACGATCAGCAGATCCCCCTTCTGTACCAACTGTTCGAGTATCTGCGAGCCGTGGCGCAACTGGTTCGCGGACGCGCGGATGTTGGCGCGCACCGCACGCTCCGCCAGCTTCTCCGCGCCCTCCCCGCCGGCGGATTCCAGCAGCGGCTCCACCGCCGGGCGTATGCGGTCGACAATGGAACGCAGGTTCGGCGAGCGGCTCTCCTGCGGGCGCTCCAGCTCCTCGAGCGTGGCCTGTACCGCGCCGCAGTTGGAGTGCCCCAACACCACCACCAGCGGTGTGCCGAAGCGCTCGGCGGCGAACTCGATACTGCCGATCTGCGACGGCGCCACCACATTGCCGGCAACACGGATCACGAACAGGTCGCCGAGGCCCTGGTCGAAAATCAATTCCGCCGGTACGCGCGAATCGGAACAGCCGAGAATAATCGCAAAAGGTGCCTGGCCGGAGAGCAGTGACCTGCGCTTGCTCGCATCCATCCCGGCATTTTTGTCCCAATGGCCGGCCACAAAACGGCGATTGCCCTCCTGCAGGCGGCGCAGCGCTTCTGCCGCATCGATCATTGCTCCCCCAATTAACGGCTTGTCGACAAGATGAGTGAAGGGCAAGGATAACGGATTTCCGCTGCGGTCCGAAAGAAAGCGGCGTCGCAGTAGGGGAAAGGCGGCGGAGGCGGCTCAGGCCCAGGGGTGAGTGCGGCGGAGCGTCACTTGGACCATTCCGCCGCGCGCATACCGTAAGCGGGTTCCAGCGCGAATGGCGAATAGGGGCCGGCACACCAATCACCGGTGTCGAGCTGGTAACAGTGGATGCCTCGCTCGAGACACTGGCCCAGTCCGGCCGCGGGTGTATCGCCGGCGAGACAGTGGCGCGGGAATGCCGGCATCTGCTCTATGGGTATCGAACGGTGGGTGTAGACCTGCGGCGTGCCGCGCAGATCGTCCCAGAAACCGTCGAAACCGGCACAGCCACCGAGCAGCGCCGCGATGGACAGGGCGAAGGGAAGGTTACTTTTCATAGACGATGCACCGGCGGCCACCGGAAATGTCAAAACACTGGGCGGTGGGTGGACAGATGGAGCCCTCCGCCAGTTCCTCGGCATCGCCGGGGCAGGCGTCGTAACTGGTCTTGCGCGCGGCGGGTTGCGCCGGCGCCCGCTGCGCTTGCGGCGCCCGGTACTCGGCGGCGCGGGGGACCGGCGGGCTGTAGGGGTAGACCACCTCGTCGCGGGTGTCGGCGACACCGCAGCCGGCGAGCAGTATCGCGGTGGCGGAAATAGCTATCGCGTATCTGTGCATAGGGTTTGCCTCCTGTTGCCCCTCTCCCGGTGGGGAGAGGGGGCTGTCTGTTCACGCCCGCGCCCGGTCAGTACACCCGCATCACCGGGAAAAACCAGCAGGCGGAGCCCACCTTGCTCATTTCCGCCTCTACCGAGCAGTGCCGGCTGGCGGAGGGCGGTAACTGGGAGTTGGGCTGGTAGTGTCCGACTTCGACAAAGTCGGCACGGCGGCTGGCGTCATCGGGGTCGAAAAAGAACGGATCATCTCTGTCGCCGTTTTCCACCGGGAGAAAAATGCAACCTTGCATCGCCAGTGCCGCGGCCAGCGGCAGAGCGAATATCCCTATGCGCTTCATTTCCGAATACCTCTCGCTTTCAGAGCTGCGCTTACTATTTATACAACTTCAGTTTAGCTGGCGGGGGATTCGGCTTGCGGGAGTTGGGGGGATTTATGCGCGGAATTCGACGCGTGGTCGGTGGCCGGTGGAGCGTAAAGCCACCACCGGCCACCGGGGCGCGCGGCGCCCTACAGCAGCAGGCGGCGCACGTCGCCGAGGACGCTGACCAGATAGGTCATAAAGCGCCCGGCGTCACCGCCGTTGACGGCGCGGTGGTCGTAGGACAGCGCCAGCGGCAACATCTGCCGCGGCACGAACTCCGCGCCGTTCCACACCGGCTTCACCGCCAGCTTGGAGACGCCGAGGATGCCGACTTCCGGCGCGTTGACGATCGGCGTAAAGCCGGTGCCGCCGATGGCGCCGAGGCTGGAGATGGTGAAGCAGGCGCCCTGCATATCCTTGGGCAGCAGCTTGCCGTCGCGGGCCTTCAGCGCCAGCTCGGAGGCTTCCGCCGCCAGTTCGTAGAGGCCCTTCTTGTCCACGTCGCGGATCACCGGCACCATCAGGCCCTTGGGTGTATCCACCGCCATGCCGATATGCACATAGTCCTTGCGCACTATGTGCTCGCCGTCGTTGTGCAGCGACACATTGAAGCTGGGCTCGGCGCGCAGCGCGGCGGCGGCGGCCTTGAGCAGGAAGGGCACCGGCGTCAACTTCACGCCGCGCTTCTCCGCCTCCGCCTTCATGGACTTGCGGAATTCCTCCAGCTCGGTGATATCCGCATCGTCGAACTGGGTCACGTGGGGCACGTTGAGCCAGTTGCGCGCCATATTGGCGGCGGTGACCTTGTGGATCTTGCTCATCGGCTCGACTTTGACCGGGCCGAACTGGCTGAAGTCGATCTCTGGCATTTTGGCGATGCCGAGTCCGGCGCCGACGCCGACGGCGCCGCTCTCCGCCTTCTTCACCTGCTCCTTGATATAGGCGTGCAGGTCGTCCTTGGTGACGCGGCCGCGGGGGCCCGTGGGCTTGACCTTGCCCAGGGTCACGCCGAGCTCGCGCGCCAGCTTGCGCACCGCAGGGCCGGCGTAGACCTGTGCGGAGACGGTCAGATCGCGCTCCAGATGGTGATCTTTCTGCGGCGCGGCCGGCGGTTCGGCCGGAATCTGCGCTGCCGGCGCCGGCGCGGCCTCTTTCCGCGGCGCCGGCGGTTCTGCGGCCGGGGCAGCAGCGGCCGAGACCACCTTCAGCACGCCCAGGTCGTCGCCGGTGGAGACCTTGTCGCCCTCCTTGACCGCGATGGAGACCACGGTGCCGGCGCTCGGCGAGGGCACGTCCATGGACGCCTTGTCTCCCTCGACGACGATCAGCGAATCGCCCTCGGCCACTTCGTCGCCGGGCTGTACGCAGACCTCGATCACATCCACCGAGTCGGAACCGCCCAGATCCGGGATACTGATGCGCTCCTCTTTCTCTTCGCCGGCTTCGGCCGCGGGCGCCTCTGCGGCGGCCTCTTCAGCCGGGGCTGCGGCCGGCTTCTCCTCGACCTGCGCTTCCGCGGCTTCTTCCTCCGCGGCGCTTTCCGCAGCGGCCTCGGTTTCTATCTCGCCGATCACATCGCCCTCGGAGACCTTGTCACCCTCCTTGACGCTGATGCTGAGGATCTTGCCGGCAACCGGGGAAGGCACGTCCATCGAGGCCTTGTCGCCCTCGACGACGATCAGCGAATCCTCCTCCGCGACGGTATCGCCCACGGCGACGGTGATTTCGATTACGTCTACCTGATCGGCACCGCCGAGATCAGGCACTTTAATGACTTGTTTTGCCATATCGATTCTGCCCTTTCTTAGCTGATGCGCGGGTTGACTTTTTCCGGATCGATATTGAGCTTGACGATTGCGTCGCTCACTTCCTTCGCATCGATCACACCCTGTTTGGCCAGGCCGTTCAGCGCCGCGATCACCACATAGTTGCGGTCCACTTCGAAGAAGCGGCGCAGCTGCTCGCGGGTATCACTGCGGCCGAAGCCGTCGGTGCCGAGCACGGTCAGGTCGCCGTCGATAAATTCGCGCAGCGGCTCCACATAGGAGCGGATATAGTCGGTGGAGGCGATCACCGGGGACTCGTTGCCCTCGAACTGCTGGGTGATCCAGGCCTTGCGCGGCTTCTCGGTCGGGTGCAGCAGGTTCCATCGCGCCACATCCTGGCCCTCGCGCGCGGCCTCGACGCCGGAGGTCAGGTTCCAGACGTCGGAGGTCACACCGAACTGGTCGGCGAGGATATCCGCCGCCGCCAGCACCTCGCGCAGGATGGTGCCGCCGCCGATCAGCTGAACATGCTTCTTGGCCGCCTCGCCCTTGCCGCCCTTCTTGGCGTTGGACTGCAGCTTGTAGATGCCGCGGATAATGCCCTCTTCCACACCCTGGGGCATTTCCGGCTGCACGTAGTTCTCGTTCTCGATAGTGATGTAGTAGAAGACGTTCTTCTTCTCCTCGTACATCTCCTTCAGGCCGTGCTGGATGATCACCGCCAGCTCATAGCCGTAGGCCGGGTCGTAGCTCTTGCAGTTGGGGATGGTGGAGGCCAGCACGTGGCTGTGGCCGTCCTGGTGCTGCAGGCCCTCGCCGTTCAGGGTGGTGCGGCCGGCGGTGGCGCCGATCAGGAAGCCGCGCGCCTGCATGTCGCCGGCGGCCCAGGCCAGGTCGCCGATACGCTGGAAGCCGAACATCGAGTAGTAGATGTAGAAGGGCACCATCGGCACGCCGTGGTTGCTGTAGGCGGTGCCGAGCGCCATCCAGGCGGCCATGGCGCCGGCCTCGTTGATACCCTCTTCGAGGATCTGGCCCTTCTTGTCTTCCTTGTAATACATGATCTGGCCGTGATCCACCGGCGTGTACTTCTGCCCCTGGGAGGAGTAGATACCCAGCTGGCGGAACAGGCCCTCCATGCCGAAGGTGCGCGCCTCGTCGGGGACGATCGGCACCACGTTCTTGCCCATGTTCTTGTCCTTCACCAGCGCGGAGATGGCGCGCACGAAGGCCATGGTGGTGGAGATCTCGCGGTCGCCGGAGCCCTTGGTCAGGGCGCTGAAGGCGTCCAGGCCCGGCACCTTCAGCGCCGGGAAGTCGGTGCGGCGGGACGGCACCGGGCCGCCCAGGGCCTTGCGGCGCTCGGCCATATATTTCATTTCCGGGCTGTCCGGCGCCGGGCGGTAGTAGGGCACCTCCTCCAGTTCCTTGTCGGACAGCGGAATGCCGAAGCGGTCGCGGAAGCGTTTCAGCGCCTCCAGATCCAGCTTCTTCACCGAGTGGGTGTCCATCGCCGCCTCGCCGGCGGCACCCAGGCCGTAGCCCTTGACGGTCTGCGCCAGAATCACCGTGGGCTGGCCCTTGTGCGCCATGGCCTCGGCGTAGGCGGCGTAGACCTTGTAGGGGTCGTGGCCGCCGCGGTTCAACTTCATGATGTCTTCGTCGGAGAGGTCCTTGACCATCTCCAGCAGCTCCGGGTAGCGGCCGAAGAAGTGCTCGCGGGTGTAGGCGCCGCCGTTGGCCTTGAAATTCTGCATCTCGCCATCGACCACCTCGTCCATGACCTTCTGCAGCAGGCCCTTCTCATCCTTCTCGAACAGCGGATCCCACAGGCGGCCCCAGAGAACCTTGATCACGTTCCAGCCGGCGCCGCGGAAGACGCCTTCCAGCTCCTGCACGATTTTGCCGTTGCCGCGCACCGGACCGTCCAGGCGCTGCAGATTACAGTTGACCACGAACACCAGGTTCTCCAGCTGCTCGCGGCCAGCCAGGGAGATGGCGCCCAGGGTTTCCGGCTCGTCGCACTCGCCGTCGCCGAGGAAGGCCCACACCTTGCGGTCGCCCCGCGGCGACAGGCCGCGCGCGGACAGGTAGCGCATGATGTGCGCCTGGTAGATGGCCTGGATCGGACCCAGGCCCATGGAGACGGTGGGGAACTGCCAGTAGTCCGGCATCAGCCACGGGTGCGGATAAGAGGACAGGCCGTTGCCGTTCACCTCGCGGCGGAAGTTGTCCAACTGCTCCTCGTCGAAGCGGCCCTCGAGATAGGAGCGGGCGTAGATACCGGGGGAGCTGTGGCCCTGGAAGAAGATCAGGTCGCCCAGCTGCTCGCCCTCATTGCCGCGGAAGAAGTAGTTGAAGCCCACGTCGTAGAGAGTCGCGGCGGACGAGAAGCTGGAGATATGGCCGCCCAGGTTGTCGTTGTTCTGGTTGGCGCGCACCACCATCGCCAGCGCGTTCCAGCGGATCAGCGAACGGATGCGCCGCTCCATAAACAGATCGCCGGGCATGCGTTTCTCCGCGCTCGGCGGAATGGTGTTGCGGTACGGGGTGGTGATGGCCGCGGGCAGCTGCACGCCCACATCGGTGGCGCGGTCGGACAGCTGCTTGAGCAGGAAGGCCGCGCGCTCCTTGCCGCTGTAGCGGATCACCGCCTGCAGCGCGTCCAGCCACTCCTGCGTTTCCTGGTTATCGGTTTCTTCGTGCATCTAAATGCTCCTCGGCGAAATGAACGACGTCGAGTCGGTAGCTTCTTTTTGGCCCGAGCCGGGGATTCGCGGCGGCGCCGAGCCTTGCTTCGGCACTGATCCGCAGGGGCGGCATCGGGTCAGAATACTTTTTCTGGCGATCGGGCAAAGTACAGCGCGGGCGGAAAATTGCTTCTTTTTTTCAGCAATTCCGCCAATTCACCACCTTCGTTGGCGAAAATCAAAGTCGGGGAGAACCGATGAGCTGCTGCCGTGATTCTGTATCTGTGACTGTGAATTCTAGCCCGGGCGCGCCGACCGCCCTGGCGGCCGATCGGTCATCCCGGTCTCTAAGCGGGGGCGATTGTAGTATTACTACAAAATTTTTTCCAGATAGGACGATTAGTAACAATTAAAACCAGTTTGCAAAACAATTATTTGTCTATTTGCTATTTATACGGAAGATATTGCGGAAAAAGGCGGGAATTTAATTACAATATCGAGTCCCAAACCGGCACTTTGGTCACAGCTGTACCGGTGCACCGGCGCCGAGATATTCGGCGTAGACGACATAGCGCAGCGGGCCGCCGGCATCTATCGCGTCGAACGGATAGCAGGTCACCAGCAGCAACCCCGGTTCGGCGAAGATAGGTAGCAGTTCGCGCTCGCTGTCCACCACCCGCGCCTCGCTGACCCGGTAGCTGTGCCAGCGGCCGCGGCTGTCCTGCAGCTGTATCGGCGCGCCGGGCCGGAGTCCCGCCAGGCCGCCGAAATGGGTGTCGCGGTGCGCGGCGATAACCGTGGTGCGCGGCTCGTCCAGATTGCCCGGCGCGCCGGAGCCGGCCAGCAGACCCGGCCCGAAGGCCAGCGCCTGACCGCTGCCGCCGGCCAGCACCATCAGCGGCGCCTGGCGGTCGAGCAGCAGTTTCGCCACCGGCCAGGTATCCGCCCAGGGCCAGGGTCTGACCGCGCGCCCCGTCTGCAGCTGCTCCTCCCAGGCATCGCTGATCAGCACCTGCGCCAGCTGCGCCTTGGTCAACAGCCAGACGGCGCCGCCCAGCTGCCAGACTCCCGCTGCCAGGCAGACGGCGAACAGTGCCCCGCGCAACATCAGTGCGCCCCCGCCCCGGATCCGACCAGAGCGCGCTCGACGGGTCCGCGCGCGCGGCGCAGGTCCGGCAGCACTTTCCGCAACAACTCGCGCAGGCGCCGCGGCAGCTTGTACTTCATCGGGCGCCCGCGGCGCAGCAGTCCCGCCAGGCCGAGCAGGCCCGCGGCGGTGAGCAGCTGTGCGTGCAGGCCGGCGGCGGTGCGCGGGTAGGTCTGGCGCTGCAGCAGCTGGCCGCGGGCCACCGCATTGGGGACAGGGCTTTTGGAGAGCCCCTCCCGCTGCGGCCGCACCACCTTCTCCTCCACCGCGACAAAACTGGTGTAAGGGCTCACCAACTGGTGCTCCAGTGCCAGGCGCAGTATCTGCTCGCGCAGCGCCACGCCTGCGTCACTCTGCTCGCCGGCCTGCAGCTGCCGATCGCGCAGCGATTCGATCTTGGCGCGCGCCCAGACACTGCCGATCCCCCGCCCGCCGTTCGCGCCGCGCTCTTTCAACACCAGCTTCTGCACAAACTGCTGGCCCGCCAGGCGGCCGTGCAACAGCAGCTCTCCGCCCAGTTCGCCGTCGACTCTGGCCACCAGTTGCAGCGGCTCACCGCGATAGAGGTCCGGGAGGCGCTTCGGATAGGCATCCACCACCAGTCCCTGGGGCCACTGGATCTGCAGGTCCGTCACGAGCGGATTTTCCAGCTTGGTGAACAGCGCCTGCATGCGCTGCTGGACTTCACCCAGATCGCCGATAGTGACGCTGGCACCGCGGCCGAACTGCGCCGCCTTGCGCATAAAGTGATTGTTCGGGGCCGAGCCGATGCCGACGGTAAACAGGCGCGCATCCCGCAGCGATTGCCGGATCAGCTCGAACAGCGCGCGCTCGTTGCCGACGGCGCCGTCGGTGATAAAGATCACCTGGCGCACCAGGCTGTCCTCGCCCGGCAGCTGCTGGCCGAGCGCCAGGCGCAGCGCCGGCGCCATCTCGGTGCCGCCGCTTGCCTGCAGCCCCTCAACCCAGTTGCGGGCGCGGTGTATATTGCCGGCATCCGCGGCGACCGGGCGCGGGAATAAGGCGCGGCTAGTGCTGTTGAATTCGATCACGTTGAAACGGTCATTTGGCCGCAGACGCGACAGTGCCAGCGCCAGACTCTCCTTCGCCTGGCGGATGGAGTTGCCGCCCATCGAGCCGGAGGTGTCGATCACATAGACCACCTCCCGCGGCAGGCGCCGCACATTTTTCCCCGCGTCCGGGGGTAACAGCAGCAACTGCAAATAGGTGCTCTCCGGCCCCGCCTCACTCCCGGCCTCCGCCTGTTCAGTAAAAAGTGCCGCGCGCGGCATGACCGACGGGCGCGGGCGCCAGTGCAGCGCGAAATCTCTGTCCATCAGCGCGTCGCCATCGCGCAGCTTGATCGAGTAGCGGCCGTCCGCCTGTTTGTTGAAATCGATATCGTGGTAGGGGCTGGTGATATCCGCCAGCGGCAGTCCGCCCTCCAGTTCCACCTCGATCGAGATTTTGTGGCTTCCGAGCTGCGCCAATTCTGCGACCGGCTGCATGAAAGGCGTAATCTTGTCGGCGTCCGGCACCTGATCGGTGGGCAGTGCCCAGCCGCTGCTGTCGGTAACCAGCTCCGTATCTACAAGTACTTCACCCGGAATATAGCGCGGGGTCAGTGTCGTCGGCAGGCGCAGGCCGAACATGCCGCCGTCATAGGCCACCGGCTGCAGATAGCGGATATGCACGCGCACCGTTTCACCGGGCGCGATATTGGCGACCTTGTTGGTAAACAGGTTCGGGCGCTGCTGCTCCAAAAGCGCCGCCCGCTTGCCCGCGTCGCGGGCCGCCTTGTAGATTTTTGCCGCCTGCGCCCGCTCGCGCACCACACCGACGATACGGCGCTCGCCCACTTCGATCTCCAGGCCGGCAACGGCCGCCTGCTCCGGCAGCGGCAGTACGTATACCGCCTCCTGCCAGGCGTCGCTGCGGTTGACGAATTCCTGCTGCAGGTGCACCTCTGCCACCAGGCCGCGCACCGAGATGCGCGCGCGGCTGGCCAGATGCACCGCCGGCACATAGCCGCCCTGCCCCGCGCCGGTGAACAGCAGGTCGCCGGCCTTCACATCGTCCAGCGTCACCGCCTGTGGCTGTTCCTGCACCGGCAGCTCCGCGCGCGTGGCGCTCGCGCCGATCGCGGCGACGAACACCGCCAGCGCGGTGACAATAAACAGCAACCAGCGGCCGCGCCGACTACCGCCCCTATTACCTTGAAAACGGCGGCGGTAGTACTCCTCGGTCGGCAGCACCACCAGTTCGCGCGGTATGCGCTGGCCTGAAAAGATCGCCCTGTTCACTTGTATCCCTCCGGTTTTGTCTCTTTCTGGAGTGCATTACAAGGGAGCAACTGGGCGAAAGCGGGCGCGAATTCTGGCGAAGCGGTGAGGAAAAATGGCGAATTATGGCAATGGCACTGAGAGCCTGTTTCCATAGCATAAAAAACCGGCGCTTGCGCCGGTTTCAGCTTGCTGACAAAGTCCGAAAAGCGGAATCGAAGGCAAAGTGCCAGGGCGGGTATTTCGAACCGTCGGCGACAAGGATGTATTTACAGCGGTTCGAAATACCCGCCCTGGTGCTTTGCCGCCACCCCCCCCTGCTTAGAACGAACGGCGGGGGAAGGACCAACACTGTGAAACCGCACTCGCACCAGTTTTTCTATGAGCTCCGCCTCAATCGATCAGGCCGTATTGATCCCGCAGCATCTCGATCAGCTCCGCCTTGGGGTTGTCGGGCAGCTCCAGCTTCCGCCCGGTGATCTTCTCGGCGATACCGACGTAGGTTGCGGACACGTCCATCAGCATGGAGGCGGGCAGTTCGTTGTCGCGCGCCAGGGCCTGGCGCTCGGCCATGCGATCCTTGTTCAGCAGGATATCCGGATCCGGGAAGTGGTTCAGCAGCGCCTGGCGGAATCCCTCTTTGGAATTCTCCACCACCTTGCCGTTGCGGTACTCGGCGCCATCCCAGATGCGGGAGGAGTCGGGTGTGCCCACCTCGTCCATATAGATCAGCTGCTCCTCGCCGTTGGCGTCGGTGACATAGCCGAACTCGAACTTGGTATCGACGAAAATCTGGTCGAGCTTGGCCAGCTCGGAGGAGATCACATCGAAGCCCTCTTTCAGCAGCTTCTCGTACAGGTCGATATCGTCCCTGGAGCGGAAATTGAAGGCCTCGAAGTTGTCTTCAATATTGGCGCGGGTGATGTTCACATCATCCGCCTCCGGAACCCCCGGAATCCCCTTCAGGATGCCCTTGGTGGACGGGGTGATCAGCAGCTCCGGCAGCTTCTGGTCCTTCTGCAGGCCGTCGGGAATCCGGATGCCACAGAATTCGCGCTCGCCTTTCTGGTAGGCGCGCCACATGGAGCCGGTGATGTACTGGCGGGCGATGGCCTCGATCATGATCGGGCGCGCCTTCTGCACTATCCACACCAGCGGGTGGGGAATGTCCAGGATATGGCTGTCCGCCAGGCCGTTTTCCCGGAACAGTTTGAACCAGTGGTTGGAAATCGCATTCAGCGCCGCGCCCTTGCCGGGCACGCCGCGCATGCCGCCCTCTCCTTTCCAGATGCAGTCGAAGGCGGAGATGCGGTCGGAGATCACCATCACCGCGAGCGGCGCGTCCGGAGCCACCGGGTAGCCCTTCTCCTCGATCAGGCGACGGCTGTCGGCCTCGGTCAACCAGTAAACCGAACGGACTTTGCCGCTGTGGACGGGTTTGTCGGTGCGGATCGGCAGGTCGTCGTTGACCGCCAGTACTTTGTCAGCAAGACCCATGGATCTTTACCTATTCGGGAGGGCTAAAAAGGAAGCGCGGAATTCTAGCAAAAGCCCGACATCACAGACAGAGACTTCGGGCCTGTTCACACTAAATTCGATGGCCCCGACCGCCCCTGGTGCGGGGCACCGGGAACTACTTCTCGGCGGCGCCCTCCGCCGCCTCTCTGGCCTGCCACTCGGCCTGGTGGTCCGCCGTGGGCCAAGCGTTCATGATCGCCTTCAGCAGAGTGGCGAGCGGAATCGCGAAGAAGACGCCCCAGAAACCCCAGATGCCGCCGAAGAAGAGCACCGCGAGGATAATGGCCACCGGGTGCAGGTTGACCGCCTCGGAAAACAGCAGCGGCACCAGCACATTGCCGTCGAGCAGCTGGATAACACCGTAGGCGATCATCAGGTAGAGGAACTCGCTGCTCCAGCCCCACTGGAACAGGCCGATGGCCGCCACGGGTATAGTTACCACCGCCGCGCCGATATAGGGGATCAGCACGCTGAGGCCCACCGCCACCGCCAGCAGCAGCGCGTAGTTGACCCCGAGCAGCAGGAAGGCGGCGTAGCTGACCGCCGCCACTATGCCGATCTCGATGACCTTGCCGCGCACATAGTTGGCCACCTGGTCGTTCATCTCGTGCCAGATCTGGCGCAGCATCGGCCGCTGCCGGGGCAGGAAGGCGGTGCACCAGTTGATCAGCTTGTCCGAGTCCTTCAGGAAAAAGAACACCAGAATCGGCACCACCACCGCGTAAATCAGGATTCCAGCCAGCACCGGCAAGTTCGTCAGGGAGAAGGTCACCAGGGTCTGGCCGATGGTACCCAGCTCGCTGCCGAGCGTGTTGAAGATCTCGTCAATCTGCTGCGCGGAAACCAGGCGCGGATAGCGCTCCGGCAGCAACAGCAGCAGCTCCTGGCCGCGATCGACCATATTCGGCAGTTCGGCAAACAGCCGCACCAGCTGGCGCCAGATAATCGGCAGCACAACCAGAAACAGCGCCACTATGGTGCCGACGAGAACCAGACAGGCCAGGCTTACCGCCAGCCAGTGGGGCACCTTCCAGGACGTCAGCCGCTGCACCATGCCCTGCATCAGGAAGGCGATAATCAGGGCCGCGAGCACCGGCGCCAGCACCTGCCCCAGGGTGGCAAACACCACCAGTGCCGCCAGCAGCAACAGCACCAGCAGCACCACCTCTTCCTGGCTGAAATAGCGATTGACCCAATTTTTGACGATTTCGAGCATAGATCCTCAAAGTTCGTTACTTGCCGGCGCGCAGCCAGTAGCGGAAGCTGTTGCCGCACCGCTCGGCGCGCAACAGCGGCCTGCCGCTCAGCTCGGCAAAACTGTGGAAGTCGCGCCAGGAGCCCTGGTCGCTCGCCAGCACCAGCAGCAGAGTTCCGGGCGGATGTTCGCGCATGGCGCGGCGCATTGCCAATAGCGGCTGCGGGCACGGCAGTCCGCGCGCATCCACGGTCACCGCGCTCTCCCGGTTCAAGTCGTCGCTAACGGACACTGAATCTGCCCCTTCGGTCACACTTTCTGATTGGGGCGAATTATAGCGCGGATATTGCGCCAGAAGCTGGACCGACACAATCTGCGCAAAACGGTCACCGTTCACATAACAGCCGAACCTTCCGCCGCCGGACTGGTCAAAACCTCGACAGTTCGACAGAGTTGCGTATAGAGTTGGGCTAGGGCCTGTTCACACTAAATTCGATAGCCGCGTTTTGGGGCGGCAACGCGAAGGGACGGGGCCATTGAATTTAGTGTGAACAGGCCCTAGTGCCCCCCGAAGCAGACCGAACAGTAAGCACCGATGATCGACCTCCACAACAAGCCCCCCCGGGGATACACCCGCCGCTCACTGCGCCGGCGCATCAGCGGCGGCCTGGCGGCGCTGGGCGCGGGGCTGCTGCTCGGGAGCGCCCCCCTCGCCGCAGTGGCGGAAGACAACCAGATCCAGCTGCCGGAGCTGGGCGACAGCAGCAGCGGCCTGGTTTCCCGCGCGCGCGAGAAGGAACTGGGGCAGATGTGGTTGCGCATGTTCCGCAGCCAGGTGCGCACCTCCAACGACGCCCTGCTGCAGCAGTATGTGGAGAACACGGTCAAGGGGCTGTCGGAGTTCAGCCCGCTGGAAGACAAGAACATCGATGTGGTGGTGGTCAAGAACGACACCATGAACGCCTTCGCCGTGCCCGGCGGCATCATGGGCATTCACACCGGCCTGTTCCTGTTCGCCGAAAACGAAGACCAGTTCGCCTCGGTCATCGCCCACGAACTGGGCCACCTGAGCCAGCGCCACTACGCGCGCTCACTGGAGGCCCAGCGCAACAGCACCATCCCCACCCTCGCCGGTATGCTCGGCGCCCTGGTGCTGGCTGCCACCGCCGGTGGCGACGCCGGTATCGCCGCGATGACCGCCACCCAGGCGGCGGCACTGGACAGCCAGCTGCGCTTCAGCCGCCAGAACGAACAGGAGGCAGACCGGGTCGGCATCGAGACACTGGCCAGATCCGGGCGCGACCCGGAGGCCGCCGGGGAGATGTTCGAGCAGATGCTGAAGGCCACCCGCTACTATCGCCGCCCGCCGGAATTCCTGCTGACCCACCCGGTGACCGAAAAGCGCATCGCCGACGCCAAGCTGCGCGCCAGCCGCATGCCTCCGGCCAAGCCCAGCGACAGCCGCGAATACCACCTGATGCGCGCCCGGATCCGTGTGGCCGCGGAGCCGACCCCACAGCAGGCGGTCAAGCGCTTTCAGGCGGAACTGAACGGTATCAACGACAACGAGGACGCGGCCCGCTACGGCCTGGCGCTGGCACAGACTGCGGCCGGCAAGCCGGATCTGGCACTGGAGACACTGCAGCCGTTGCTCGACAGGGAGCCGGACAAGGCCGCCTTCGTGCTGGCGCGCGCCGATATCGACCTGGCGCGGCACGACTACACCAGCGCCACCAAGCGGCTACAGGAGGCGCTGGACAGGAATCCCGGCGACCACGCCCTGACCATGGGCCTGGCCAATGCCCACTTCAAGGCCGGCAACTATCTGGCCGCAGAGCGTATCCTGGCCAGACACAGCCGCGTGCGCAAAAAAGACCCTGCGGTCTGGTACCTGCTCGCCGAGACCCACGGCCTGGCCGGGGACATCATCGGCGTGCACGAGGCGCGGGCCGAGTACTACATACTGAACGGCGTCTTCGACAAAGCGCTGCAACACCTGCGCCACGGCGTGCGCATGGCCAAGAACGACTACCAGACACACGCGATTCTGGAGCAGCGCATGAAGGATGTGATCAAGATGCAGGAGAAGGCGAAGGAGCTTTAACCCCAGCCCCTGTGAGAGGTCTTGAAGCAGGCCCCCAGCGCTTTGCCGCCACCGGACCAGCTTCAAACCACCTATAAAGACCTCAATCCAATGGCTTGCGGAAATCCAGCATCCGCTGCAGCGGTTTCATCGCACGCTCGCCCAGTTCCGGATCGACGAAGATCTCGTTGTCTCCACGCTCCAGCACGCCGCACAGATTTTCCAGTGAATTCATCGCCATCCACGGACAACTGGCGCAGCTGCGGCAGGTGGCGCCGGCGCCGGCGGTGGGGGCCACGATCAGTTCCTTGTCCGGGCACTGCTGCTGCATCTTGTAGAAGATGCCCTGATCGGTGGCGACGATAAAGCGCTTTTCCGGCCGCGTCTTGGCCGCGTTGATGATCTGCGAGGTGGAGCCCACCACATCCGCCAGCGCCACCACCGAGGCAGGCGACTCCGGGTGCACCAGCACCACCGCGTCCGGGTAGAGGGCCTTCAGGTCCGCCACCCCCTTGGCCTTGAACTCCTCGTGCACTATGCAGGAGCCGTTCCACAGCAACACGTCCGCACCCGTCTCCCGCTGCACATAGCTGCCCAGGTGCTTGTCCGGCGCCCACAGGATCTTCTCGCCCCGGGCGTCCAGGTGGTCCACCACGTCCAGCGCGATGCTGGAAGTCACCACCCAGTCGGCGCGCGCCTTGACCGCGGCGGAGGTATTTGCGTAGACGACGACGGTACGGTCCGGATGCGCGTCGCAGAAGGCGGAGAACTCCTCCGGCGGGCAGCCCAGATCCAGGGAGCAGGTGGCCTCCAGGGTCGGCATCAGTACACGCTTGTTCGGGGTCAGTATCTTGGCCGTCTCGCCCATGAATTTCACCCCGGCGACGATCAGGGTATCCGCCTGGTGCTCGGCGCCGAAGCGGGCCATCTCCAGCGAGTCGGACACACAGCCGCCGGTCTCTTCCGCCAGGGCCTGAATCAGCGGGTCCGTATAGTAGTGGGCCACCAGCACCGCATTCTGCTCCTTCAGCAGGCGCTTGATGCGTTCGCGCCACAGCTCCAGCTCCTCTTCGCTGTACTGATGCACGGCCGGCTCCGCCAGGTGCGCCTGCACTATCGCCCTGGAATCTGAGCGGGAATCAACAGTCTCTGTGGAATTCAACTTCTGACTCATGGCTAACCACCACTAGAGGAAAAGCGCGCATTATAGCGCATGGCCTGCGGGTACCGGGACAGCACCCGCGGGGGGCGAGGCCGCCCCTGCCGCGACAGCGCGATCAAGCAAAAAAAAGGGCTGCAACTGCAGCCCTAATAAAAATGGTGGGTCGTGCTGGACTCGAACCAGCGACCAATTGGTTAAAAGCCAACTGCTCTACCAACTGAGCTAACGACCCGAAAGAGGCGCGCATGATACCGATCCGCGAGCAAAATACAAGCCGCTTCGCGGCGCGCCGGCAAGCGCAATAAAAAAGGCCACCGGTTGGCAGCCCTTTCGGAATATGGTGGGTCGTGCTGGACTCGAACCAGCGACCAATTGGTTAAAAGCCAACTGCTCTACCAACTGAGCTAACGACCCATCGATCCCTCGACTTGAGGAGCTGCGTATCTTACGGATCTATTTCCAAAAGACAATACTTGGCGGCAAAAAAATCTAAAGAATTTAAGGGCTTAGCCGCGGCTTTCAAATTGCTCACAGCGCCCCGCTCAACCGACGTAGACCGTGGGGTCGGGCAGCCCCGCCTCGGCGAAGCCCGCCGCGCGCAGGCGGCAGCTGTCGCAGCGGCCGCAGGCGGCGCCGTTCGGCTGCGCCTGGTAGCAGGATACCGTCAAACTGTAGTCCACCCCCAGCTCGGTGCCACGGCGCACAATATCCGCCTTGCTCATATGCATCAGCGGCGTGCGGATATTGAGCTTCAGCCCCTCCACGCCGGCCCGGGTCGCGAGGTTGGCCATCTTCTCGAAGGCCTCGATATATTCCGGGCGGCAGTCCGGGTAGCCGGAGTAATCCACCGCGTTGACGCCGACAAAGATGTCCTGAGCGCCCAGCACCTCCGCCCACCCGAGGGCGATGGACAGGAAGACGGTATTGCGCGCCGGCACGTAGGTCACCGGGATACCGCCTGTCTCCTCTTCCGGCACCGCGATGCGGTCGTCGGTCAGGGCCGAGCCGCCGATGGCGCGCAGATCCAGCTTGACCACCTTGTGTTCGCGCGCGTCCAGATCCGCCGCGACCCGCTGTGCGGCCATCAGCTCGGCGCTGTGGCGCTGCCCGTAGTCGAAGCCGAGGGCATAGCACTCATATCCGTCGGCGCGGGCCATGGCGAGTACCGTGGCGGAGTCGAGGCCACCGGACAGCAGAACTACGGCTTTTTTTGCGCTCATATCGTCCTCGTTGATTCAGGTGTGAGAGGTTTCTCGGGCCTGCGCCCGCGGCACGGGTCAGACACCGGGGATATCGCCCCACAGCAGCTTGTGCAGCTGCAGCTGCATGCGTACCGGCAGGCCGTCCTCGAGAATCCACTCGGCCAGCTGGCGCGGCGGCAGCTGCTCGTAGCTGGGCGAGAAGAGCACCTCCCCGACCCGCTCCGCCAGCCGGTAGCGGTCCAGCGTGAACCTGGCCCAGTCGTAGTCCGCCCGGTCACAGATAACAAACTTGATCTGGTCGCGCTCGGTCAGCGCGTCGATGTTCTCCATGCGGTTGCGGTGCTGCTCGCCGGAGGCCGGGGTCTTCAGGTCCACGACCCGCGATACCCGTTCGTCCACCTGCTCCACCGGCATGGCGCCGCTGGTCTCGAGCGACACCTGATAGCCGGCGTCGCACAGGGCCCGCAACAGCGGCAGGCAGTTGGGCTGCGCCAGCGGCTCGCCGCCGGTCACACACACATAGCGCGCCGGGTAGCTCTGTACCTTCTGCAGTATCTGCTCCAGGGTCATGCGCTCGCCACCGTAGAAGGCGTACTCCGAGTCGCAGTAGGTGCAGCGCAGCGGACAGCCGGTCAGGCGCACGAACACCGTCGGCAGCCCGGCATCCCGCGCCTCCCCCTGCAGGGAGTAGAAGATTTCGCTGATGCGAAGCGATGCTGAAGAGAGGTCGGTCATATTCACCCGGCGGAAAAACACAAACGCCCGGACGGCTGGTGCCATCCGGGCGCGGGATCATAGAGCTTTTGTGGTCAAAAAACCAGCGGCGGGTGCTGTAGGGGCGATCCTTGTGATCGCCCTAAAAGTTCTCTTCCAGGTACTTCTTCGCCAGGTTGGACGCGCGCGCATCGCTGGCGGCCACCTGTTCGAGCAGCTCCCGGGCCTTCTGCTGGTCACCGAGCTGGTGGTAGACGGTGCCCAGCTTGTAGCGGCCGTCCCACACCTTGGTGGAGTTGGGGTAGCCGTCGAGCAGAGCCACGAACCACTGGCGCGCCTCTTCCAGATTGCCCTGCACCAGGGCTATCTCGCCCAGCCAGTAGTTGGCGTTGGGGGCGTACTTGCCGCTGGGGTAGTCCTGCAGCAGGCGCTTGAACTCGGCGCTGGCGCCGTCGTAGTCGCCGTTGCGGGCCAGGCCGAAACTGGCCTGGTAGCGCTCGCGCTCGTCTCCGCTGGCCGCCGGCGCGGCCGGGCGCGAGGCGCCGGCATCAGCGCCATTGCCATTTGCGGCCGGCGGCCGCTGGGCCGGCTCGGTTCCCGACAGGCGGGCGATGCGCCTGTCCAGATCCATATAGTCGTCGGTGCGCTGCTGCTTCAGGCGCTTGACCTCGTGGCGCAGTTCCTCGACCGCGCCGCGCAGCTCCTGTACCTCCTGCTGCAGCACCTGCATCTGGTAGTAGGCTTCCGCCTGCGGGTTGGACTGGCGCTGGGCGGGCGCGGGCGCGCGCGCTATCGTGGTTTCCGTGTAGGGGGCATCCCGATAGGCCGGCTCCGCATAGGAGGAATCCGGAGACGAAGACGCCGACTGTCGCCCACTGTCACTGGACAGGTCGACAATCGGCGCCTGTGAGAAAACGGGCGATGCCGCAGCCGTGAAGGCTGCGGCAACCGCGATCTGTCTAATCGTCAAAGCCATTGGCATCCATTGGCGATCAGTTGATCACTACGCGACGGTTCATCGCGCGGGCGCTCTCGCTGGAGCCGGGCTGTGCCGGGCGCTCTTCACCGTAGCTGATGACTTCCAGGGTGGAGGCGTCTACGCCCTGCAGCACCAGGAAGTCGCGCACGGCGTTGGCGCGGCGCTCACCCAGGGCCAGGTTGTACTCGCGGGTGCCCAGCTCGTCGGCGTGGCCTTCCAGGCGCACGGTGCCGGTGTTGCCGCGCATGCGGTCGGCGTGACGGATCAGCAGCTCGCGGGTTTCCGGCTTCAGCAGGGACTGGTCAAAGTCGAAGTAGACGACGTTGTCCAGCGGGGCCACGGTTTCCTGAGCCGGTGTTTCGATAACCGGTTCTTGAACCTGGGTCATCTGCTGCTGCGCGCTGTCGTCGGTGTCGGTGCTGGAACAGCCCGCCATTACCGCCAGAACGCAGGCCAGGCCCAGGCCAGTTTTTACTGATTTCAACATAAGCTACTCCGCTTTTAGTGTTTTAGAAAAATCCTGTAAGACTTTTATTTGGTCTTGTTTTACACCCGCCGCATACCGACCGGCGGGCACCCCGAGTCAATCAAAGTAAGGCGACCATGCCGGCTCGCGTACATCCCCGCGCTGGGACGGCAGGTTGTACTTCACCCCGGCATCCAGCGATACCGCCGCCAGAATACCTTTGCTCCCCCGCTTGGTGGCGTACATCAGCATAGCGCCGTTGGGCGCGATGCTGGGGGATTCATCCAGCGTCGTCTCCGTCAGGAGGCGCATTCTGCCGGTATTGATATCCATCGTCGCAATCGTGAACACCCCCCGGCTGCGATGGACCATTACCAGCGTTTTCCCATCCGGTGACACACGCGGCCTTGCGTTATAGTCGCCATCGAAGGTTAAGCGGTCTACTTGACCAGTGGCAAGAGTCAATTGGTAAATTTGTGGCTTACCTCCCCTATCGGAAGTGAAAACCAGCGATTTACCGTCCGGCATCCAGTTGGGCTCGGTATCGATGGAGAAGTGCCGGGTCATCCGGGTGAATTTCCCGGTGTTCAGATCCAGCACATAGATCTCCGGATTGCCGTCCTTGGAGAGCACCATCGCCAGTTTGGTTCCATCCGGCGACCAGGTGGGCGAGCTGTTGATGCCCTTGAAGTTGGTCAACTGCTGGCGCGCACCGGTGCTCAGGTTCTCGCGGAAGATGGCCGGCCGCCCGGTCTCGAAAGACACATAGGCCACTTCCTGCCCGTTCGGCGACCACATAGGCGACATCACCGGCGCGCTGAAGCGGCGGATTTCCCGCGCCCGCGCCCCGTCGATATCCGCCCGCATCAGCGCGTAGCTGGGGCGGCCGCCGCGCTGTTCCTCCAGCACGTAGATCATCTCGGTGGAGAAGGCACCGCGGATGCCGGTGATCGCCTCGAAGATCTCGTCCGCCGCGCGGTGGGCGATATCCCGCAGCTGCCGGCTGCCACCGCTGACCTGCTTGGTGAACATCTTCTGTTGCCCGAAGATGTTCACCAGGTCGAAGGTGAGCAGGTAACCCGCCGCCTGGGGTTCTATACGACCGGTGACGACGTATTCGGTTCCCAGAATTCGCCAATCGCGGAAAACCACCTCTTGCGGATTCTTCGGGAAGGACAGCATGTCCTCCCGGGGCACCGGCGCGAACAGACCGCTGCGGCGCAGGTCGGCGGAGATGATGCCGGACACATCCTCCGGCAGCACGCCACTGCCGGACCAGGCGAACGGCGACACCGCGATCGGGGTCGGGTCGTCGATACCGCTGGTGATATCCACCACCAGCTGGGCGCGGGCGCCCAGGCTCAGCGATACCGCGGCGATGACAACGAGTGTTTTCAGTAGGCTTTTTATCATTGGCGCAGATCTTCGACTCTAAAGTTCAACAGGGTTGTGCGCACTTCGCGCTCGAACAGGCTCGGCTCCTCGCGGGCCAGCTCCGCCACCTCGGGAAACACCTCCACCCGGCGGATGGCCGTGAGCACCGAGCGGTCCAGGGCGGCATTGCCACTGCCCTCGATAATATTGGCCGCGACCACCCGGCCCGTGGGCACAAAGTTGATTTGCACCACGGTCAGCATGCCGTTGCGCGCGCTGGGCGGGCGGCTCCACACGGATTCGATGCGCTGCTGGATAGCCTGGGCCACGGACATCACCGCCTGGGCGTCCTCGCGCGCGTCGAGCAGCTCCTCCTCTTCCTGCAGGGCCTCATCGAAGGCGCTCTGGCGCTCGCGCTCCAGGCGCTCCTTGAGCTCGCGCTCTTTGCGCTCCCGCTCTTTGCGCGCCTTTTCCTTGCGCGCCTTCTCCTCGGCCTCCTTCTTCTTGCGCTCGGCCTCTTTTTTCTTGCGCTCCAGCGCGGCGCGGCGCTTCCGCTCCGCCTCGGCCTGGCGCTGGCGCTCCAGCTCGCGCTGCTGGCGCTGCTTGATCTTGTCCACCTTCGGTGGCGCCTTCTTCTTCGTCACCGTCGCGTCCACGGTGACCAGCTTCGCCTGCACAAACTTCGGCATCGGTTTGCGCTCGGGCTGGCTGCTGGCCTCCCAACCGTAGGTGAGCACCGCGATCAGGGCCCCGTGCAGCGCGAGACTGATCAGGATCGCCAGGGCATAAGAGCCTCGTTGGTATCTCATATAAGTACCGGCACCTTACTCCTGCGGCGGTTCGGTGACCAGGCCCACGCTGGGGGCACCGGCCTGCTGCAAGTGGGTCATGGCGCTGACGATCAGCCCGTATTTGGCATCGGTATCGCCCCACACGAGCACCGGCGTCTTGGGTTTTTGACGCAAAACCTTGGCCACAGTTTCCTTGATCTCCGCCAGCGGCTTGGCCTTCTTCTCCTCCTCGCCCAGATTCAGGTAGTAGGTGCCGTCGGCGCGCACCGAGACGATCAGCGGCTCATCGTCGGTGTCCTCGATCGGCGCCGAGGGCGCGTCCGGCAGGTCCACCTTGACCCCCTGCATCAGAAGCGGCGCGGTGACCATAAACACGATCAGCAGCACCAGCATCACGTCGATGTAGGGCACCACATTGATCTCGGAGACCAGTTTGCGCTTGCCGCCCTTGCGAAAAACACTCATAGGGATCGCCTATCCGCTCAGCTTGCGTGCACTTTGCGGTGCAGTATCGAGGAGAACTCCTCGGCGAAGGTCTCGTAGCTGGACAGCAGCCACTCCGCCTTGGCCGAGTAGCGGTTATAGGCCATGACCGCCGGGATCGCCGCGAACAGGCCCATGGCCGTGGCCACCAGGGCCTCGGAGATACCGGGGGCGACGGTGGCGATGGTGGCCTGGTGCATCGTGGCCAGGCCGCGGAAGGAGTTCATAATGCCCCAGACGGTACCGAACAGACCGATATAGGGGCTGACCGAACCGACGGTGGCTAAAAACGGCAGGTTCATCTCCACCTTTTCCTGTTCCCGGGACATGGCCACGCGCATGGCCCGCTCGGTGCCCTCCATCACCGCCTCGGGGCTGCTGCGCCCCTGCTGGCGCAGGCGGGTGAACTCGGTGAATCCGGCGCGGAACAGGGACTCGACGCCGTCGACCCGCCCCTTCTCGGCGCGGCCGTTGCCCTCGCGGAACAGCTGGTTCAGATCGGCGCCGGACCAGAAGCGGCGCTCGAAGTTGTTCAGTGCTTTTTTGGCGCGGGACAGGTAGAGGCCCCGCTGAATAATCATGACCCAGGAGATCACCGAGGCCAGCAGCAGTAGTAACATCACCAGCTGCACCAGCAGACTGGCATTCTGTATCAGCCCCCACAGGGAGAGTTGTTCACCGGTTTCCATCTTCTATATGGCTGCCTTTAATGCTGAGTAAATGGGTTCGGGTAGCGCGCAGGGCCTGCGGCTGGCGTCGTCGACGCAGGCGACTTTGACCACGCCCTCGCAAATAATTTCATCGTTGCGCCAGATTTTTTGCTCGAAAGTCACCGCGGCGCGACCCAGTTTGCCAATCGCCGCGGTGGCCCGCAAATGGTCGTCGAGCAGCGCCGAGCGGCGGTACTGTATCTCCGCCGAGTGCACCACCAGCAACAGGCCCCGCTCCGGCATGGCCGGCTTATCATAGCCGAGGGAGCGGACCAGTTCTGTGCGCGCGCGCTCCATATACTTCAAGTAATTGACGTAATAGACGATTCCGCCCGCGTCCGTGTCCTCGATATAGACGCGGATCGGGATGCTGAATGCTTCTTTCACCCCTGCCCCTTGTGATTTCTCTAAGCTCAGATCGCGGCTACTTGTTGTCCGGCTTCGGTATGCCGAAGTGCTCGTAGGCCAGCGCCGTAACCACCCGCCCGCGCGGGGTGCGGGCGATATAGCCCTGCTGGATCAGGTAGGGTTCGAGCACATCCTCGATGGTATCCCGCTCCTCGCTGACCGCGGCGGCCAGACTGTCCACGCCTACCGGGCCGCCGTCGAACTTCTCGATCATCGCCAGCAGCATGCGCCGGTCGAGCTGATCGAAGCCGCGCGCGTCCACGTTGAGCATATTCAGCGCCGCGTCGGCAATGGCGGCATCGACGCTGCCGTTGCCCTTCACCTCGGCGTAGTCGCGCACCCGCCGCAGCAGGCGGTTGGCGATGCGCGGGGTGCCGCGGGCGCGGCGGGCCACTTCGAGGGCACCCCCCCGGTCCATCTCCACCCCCATCAGGCCGGCGGAGCGCTGCACTATGCTGGTCAGGTCCTCGACGCTGTAGAACTCCAACCGCTGCACTATGCCGAAGCGGTCGCGCAGCGGCGAGGTCAGCAGCCCCGCGCGCGTGGTGGCGCCGACCAGGGTAAACGGCGGCAGGTCCAGCTTGATCGAGCGTGCCGCCGGGCCCTCGCCGATCATGATGTCGAGCTGGTAGTCCTCCATCGCCGGGTAGAGCACCTCCTCCACATGGGGGCTGAGGCGGTGGATTTCATCGATAAACAGCACATCGCCCGGCTCGAGATTGGTCATCAGCGCGGCCAGGTCACCGGCCTTCTCCAGCACCGGACCGGAGGTGGTCTTGATGGCCACATCCATTTCCGCGGCGATGATATTGGCCAGCGTGGTCTTGCCGAGCCCCGGCGGGCCGAACACCAGCGTGTGGTCCAGGGCCTCGCCGCGCAGCTTGGCGGCCTGGATAAAGATCTCCATCTGCTCGCGCACCACCGGCTGGCCGACATAATCCGCCAGGGTCTTGGGGCGCACGGCGCGGTCGTACTGCTCCTCCTGGCCGGAGGGGCCCTGGGGTTCCGGGGCTATCAGGCGGTCGGCTTCAATCATCACTTTCCCCACGCACATCGACTACCGTGTAGGGGCGAACCTTGTGTTCGTTCCGGCCACTCCAGGTATTCGCGGCGCCTTCGGCCCCTACAGGCTGATTCTTCACATTCATCACGCCGGCGCCATGCTCTTCAGGGCCAGGCGGATCAGGGTGGCGCTGTCGGCATCCGGCTGCTCCTTGCTGGCCTTCGCCACCATCCTGGTGGCCTCGGTGGGCTTGTAGCCCAGCGCCGCCAGGGCGCTCTCGGCCTCGCCGACATGGTCGACCACCGGCGCCGCGGCTGCCATCAGCGGTATATCGTTCGAATCGCCGAACTGCGGCGCCAGCTTGTCGCGCAGCTCGACGATCAGCCGCTCGGCGGTCTTCTTGCCGACCCCCGGCACCTTGACCAGCGCGGCCACATTGTCCTCCGCCACGCAGCGGGACAGGGCCGCGCCGTCCAGGCCGGACAGAATCGCCAGCGCCATCTTCGGACCCACACCGTTGACCTTGATCAGGGTGCGGAACAGCTGGCGGTCGGCGTCGCGCACGAAGCCGTACAGGGTCTGCGCGGTTTCCGACACCGCCAGGTGGGTGTGCAGCTGCACCACCTGCCCCAGCGGTGGCAGCTCGAAGATGGTGGTCATCGGGGCCAGCACCTCGTAGCCCACCCCCTGTACATCCACCAGCAACAGCGGCGGCTGTACTGCGGCCAATGTACCGCTCAGTCTTCCTATCATTCTTCTATCCCGTAGTTGCCAACCGGTACAGTGTTCGATGCGAAGGCACTGCTGCCGGTACGCCCTTGCGAGACTGTCGGTCGGAGGGACCCGGCCGACAAGCCTACAGGGACGTATTCACGGCGTGTCTCGCAAGGGCGTACCGGCAGCAGTGCCGCCACGACCTCGCCAGCACGCCCATCAGGAGATGGTCAGGCGACCGCGGCGAAAACGCCCGCGCGCACCGCCGGCGGCCTGTACCAGGGTCTGCGTGGTGTGCATATGGCACAGCGCCACCGCCAGCGCGTCGGCGGCGTCCTCCTGCGGCGAAGCCGGCAGGGACAGCAGGGTCTTCACCATATGCTGCACCTGCAGCTTGTCCGCCGCGCCGGTACCCACCACCGCCTGCTTGACCTTGCGCGCCTCGTACTCGGCCACCGGCAGGTCCGCATTGGCGGCGGCGACTATGGCCGCGCCGCGGGCCTGACCCAGCTTCAGGGCCGAGCCGGCACTCTTGGACATAAACACGTTTTCGATTGCCATCTGCGCAGGCAGGTACTGCTGCGCTATCTGGCTGATCGCATCAAAAATAAGCTTGAGCCGCTCCGGCAAGGGCCCCTCGGGGATGCGGATCACACCGCTGGCCACATAGATGGCCTTGTTGCGCTGCACGTCGATCAGGCCGTAGCCGGTTTTGCGCGAGCCGGGGTCTATGCCCAGGATTCGGGTCACAGGCTGTTTTCCTGTACGTTTATATAGTGGCGGGAGTGTCCCAAGGTGGGGGAAGGGCGTCAAGGGAGGAGGGGCTGAAGGCCTCTCCTCCCTGTAGGGGCCGAAGGCGCCGCGAATACCAGGAGCGGCCGGAACGAACCTTGTGTTCGCCCCTACGGCATCTGGGCTTTAACCCAGTTGCTCCATCACCTCGGCGGGGATATCGGCGTTGCTGTAGACGTTCTGCACGTCGTCCAGGTCTTCGAGCATATCCACCAGCGCCATCACCTTCTCGGCGCCGTCCTTGTCCAGCGGCACTGTGGTGGATGGGATCATCGCGATTTCGGCGTTGTCCGGTTTGAAACCGGCCTCGGTCAGCGCATCCTTGACCGGCATATAGTCCTGGAACTCGGTGGTGACTTCGATGCTGCCGTCCTCGTTGGTCTGGATATCCTCGGCACCGGCCTCCAGGGCCGCCTCCATCAGCGCATCCTCATCCACGCCGGGCTCGTAGTAGAGCTGGCCCTTGCGCGAGAAGAGGTAGGCCACGGAGCCGTCGGTGCCCAGGTTGCCGCCACGCTTGGAGAAGGCGTGGCGCACCTCCGCGACGGTGCGGTTGCGGTTGTCGGTCAGGCACTCCACCAGTATCGCGACACCGCCGGCGCCGTAGCCCTCGTAGGTAACCGCCTCGTAGTTCTCGCCTTCGGTATTGCCGGCGCCGCGGGCGATGGCCTTGTCGATGGTGTCCTTTTTCATGTTCGCGCCCAGGGCCTTGTCGATGGCGGCGCGCAGGGCGGGGTTGTCGTCCGGGTTGGGGCCGGCCTTCGCGGCCACGGTCAGCTCGCGAATGATCTTGGTGAAAATCTTACCGCGCTTGGCGTCCTGGGCCGCCTTGCGGTGCTTGATGTTGGCCCATTTACTGTGTCCGGCCATTCCTCATCTCTCTTCAGTCAGTTCGTAGGATGGGCAAAGGAGCGAAGCGCACGGAAAAATGCTCCCTGCCGTTTCCGCATTCCCGCCATCCGTGGCGGGCTGGTGCCCATCATTGCATTTGATGGGCAGGCTTCGCTTTGCCCATCCTACCGAAAGCGGTAAATATCAGCCGATCTTCTCTTCTTTCTGCCGCAGCCTGATGCTCAGTTCGCGCAGCTGTTTGGCGTCCACCGTGCCCGGGGCGTCGGTCATCACGCAGGCGGCGCTCTGGGTTTTCGGGAAGGCGATGACATCGCGGATCGAGTCGCTGCCGGTCATCAGCATCACCAGCCGGTCGAGGCCAAAGGCCAGGCCGCCGTGGGGCGGCGCGCCGTACTTGAGCGCGTCGAGCAGGAAGCCGAACTTCTCGCGCTGCTCCTGCTCGTCGATACCGAGAATGCGGAATACCGCCTGCTGCATCGCCTGGTCGTGAATACGCACGGAACCGCCACCCAGTTCGGTGCCGTTCAACACCATGTCGTAGGCGCGGGACAGGGCAGCGAGCGGGTTCGCCTCCAGTTCCTCCGGGGTGCAGGAGGGCGCGGTGAAGGGGTGGTGCAGCGCGGTCAGGCTGCCGTCGTCGTCCTCCTCGAACATCGGGAAGGCCACGACCCACAGGGGTGCCCACTCACAGGTGTACAGATTCAGGTCGGCGCCCAGCTTGCAGCGCAGCGCGCCCAGGGCTTCCGATACGATCTTGGCCTTGTCGGCGCCGAAGAAGATCAGGTCGCCGTTCTCGGCCTCGAGGCGGTCGAGAATGGCCGCGCGGGTCTCAGTCGGCAGGAATTTGACGATCGGCGACTGCAACCCGTTTTCCAGGTCGGACTTGTCGTTGACCTTGATATAGGCCAGCCCCTTGGCGCCGTAGATACCGACAAACTTGCCGTAGTCGTCGATCTGCTTGCGGGTCAGCTTGTCGTTGCCGCCGGGCACTTTCAGCGCCGCGACGCGGCCCTTGGGGTCGTTGGCCGGGCCGGAGAAGACCTTGAACTCCACCTCGGTCATCAGGTCCTTGATCTCGACCATCTCCAGCGGAATACGCAGATCCGGCTTGTCGGAGCCGTAGCGCAGCATCGCCTGGTAGTGGGTCATGCGCGGGAACTCGCCCAGGTCCACCCCCTTCAGCTCCATAAACAGCTTGCGCACCATGCCCTCGGTGATGGACATGATAGCCTCCTCGTCGAGGAAGGAGGTCTCTATATCGATCTGGGTGAATTCCGGCTGGCGATCCGCGCGCAGGTCCTCGTCGCGGAAGCACTTGGCGATCTGGTAGTAGCGGTCGAAGCCGGACACCATCAGCAGCTGCTTGAACAGCTGCGGCGACTGCGGCAGGGCGAAGAACTTGCCCTCGTGGGTGCGGCTGGGCACCAGGTAGTCGCGCGCGCCCTCGGGGGTGGCGCGGGTCAGGATCGGGGTCTCGATATCCAGAAAGCCCTGCCCGTCCAGGTAGTTGCGGATCGCGGTGGTCAGCTTGGAGCGGAAGCGCAGATTGCGCTGCATCTCGTTGCGGCGCAGGTCCAGATAGCGGTACTTGAGGCGCACGTCCTCGCCCACCGCGGTGTGCTCGTCGAGCTGAAACGGCACGGTTTCGGCAATATTCAGGATCTCCAGCTCGGTGCCGTAGACCTCAACCTCGCCGGTATCCATATTCGGGTTGATCGCCTCCTGCGCGCGGGCGCGTACGCGGCCGGTGACCTTCAGCACATACTCGCTGCGCACCCGGTCCGCCTGCTCGAAGTGCTCGCCCGCATCCGGGTCGAAGACCACCTGGACTATGCCGTCGCGGTCGCGCAGGTCGATAAAGATCACACCGCCGTGGTCGCGGCGGCGGTCAACCCAGCCACAGAGGGTCACTACGCGGTCTATATCCGCGGAACGAAGGGCGCCACAGTAGTCAGTGCGCATGGATGCAAATTCCCGTTGTCGATCGATAAGTTGAGGGGCCACCCTCCGGTGGCCCCGGGCTCAGCTGGCCTTGGCCGTGTTGGCCGCGGACTTGTCCCCGCCGGATTTGGCCCCATCCCCTTTGGAGGCGTTGGCCGCGTCTCCCGCCAGGTTCTTCTTGCTGCCGGTCTTGAAGTCCGTCTCGTACCAGCCACCCCCCTTCAGGCGGAAAGCGGCGGCCGAAATCTTCTTGCGCAACTCGGCCTTGTCGCAGGCCGGGCAGTCGGTCAGCGGGGCGTCGCTCATGCGCTGCAGGGCCTCCATCTCGTGGCCGCAGGCATTGCACTGGTATTCGTATATCGGCATTGCTCAGTACCCGATGGTTAAGGGGGCGCAGATTATACATGAGCCCTTTAGAGGGAAGAAGCTGTGCCCGCAATGGGCAATGGCCCGACCAGGATCTGAGCACGGAGACGCAGTCTCACCCCCAAAAACTTGAGAAAAAGCACTATTTTTCCGGCATTTCCCCGTGCGGGCGAACAAAAACTATATATACTTCCCCTCAACACTCGCTGCGGTGCCCCGGCATCCGGACGCAGCCCAGCGGGCGTACGAACACACTCTCACCGGAAAAACAACATATAGAAGGAAGCTACTCATGGCCGTAAAGAAGAAAGCCGCAGCCAAGAAAGCCCCCGCTAAGAAAACCGCAGCCAAGAAGGCCACCGCGAAGAAAGCCGCTCCGGCCAAAAAAGTGACTGCGATCAAAGAGAAGTACACCAAGACCCAGATTCTGAACCAGATCGCCGAGAACACCGAGCTGTCCCGCAAGCAGGTTCAGGCCGTGCTGGACGAGCTGTCCAATGTGATCGAAGGCCACATCAAGAAGCGCGCCGTGGGCGAATTCGCCCTGCCGGGCCTGCTCAAGATCACCACCGTCAAGAAGCCGGCCAAGAAGGCCCGCAAGGGTATCAACCCCTTCACCGGCGAGGAGACAGTGTTCAAGGCCAAGCCCGCCAGCATCCAGGTGAAGATCCGCCCGCTGAAGAAACTGAAGGAAATGGCCGAGTCCTGATTCCTCAGGCGAGTTACCGGGCTGGGCTCGGCGCTGCCAAAACCCCGCCACGGCGGGGTTTTTTAATGCCCCGAGCAGCCACAAGCCGGCCCTCGGAGTCGGGTATCCACTGCACTACTCTTTTCCGGGCCCCCGGCATTTAGCGTAAAATACCCGGCCCGAATGCAACACAACCAGAACTGAACCCCCTATGCGCGCATCCCGCTACCTGATCGCCACCCAGAAAGAAACCCCCAACGACGCCGTCGTGGTCAGCCACCAGCTGATGCTGCGCGCCGGCATGATCCGCCGCCTGGCCTCCGGCCTCTACACCTGGCTGCCCACCGGCCTGCGCGTGCTGCGCAAGGTGGAGCGCATAGTGCGCGAGGAGATGGACCGCGCCGGCGCGCTGGAGGTGCTGATGCCGGTGGTGCAGCCGGCGGAGCTGTGGGAGGAGTCCGGCCGCTGGCAGCAGTACGGCCCGGAGCTGCTGCGCGTCAAAGACCGCCACGACAATCCCTTCTGCCTGGGCCCGACCCACGAGGAGGTGATCACCGACCTGATCCGCAACGAGATCAGCAGCTACAAGCAGCTGCCGGCCAACTTCTACCAGATCCAGACCAAGTTCCGCGACGAGATACGCCCGCGCTTCGGCGTGATGCGCGCGCGCGAGTTCACGATGAAGGACGCCTACTCCTTCCATATCGACGCCGACTCCCTGCAGGAGACCTACGACGCGATGCACGCCGCCTACTGCCGCATCTTCGAACGCATCGGCCTCGACTACCGCCCGGTACTGGCGGACACCGGCTCCATCGGCGGCTCCCACTCCCACGAGTTCCACGTGCTCGCCGACAGCGGCGAGGACGATATCGCCTTCTCGACAGAGAGCCGTTACGCCGCCAACGTCGAGCTGGCGGAGGCCGTGGCGCCGGCGGGCGAGCGCCCGGCGCCGACGAAGGAAATGACAGAGGTACACACCCCGGGGCAGAAGACTATCGCCGCGGTGAGCGAGTTCCTGAAATCTGATCCGGCCCACTCGGTCAAGACGCTGATAGTCCTCGGCGAGTGCGAGGAAGGGGAGACAGCTCCGCTGGTGGCACTGGTACTGCGCGGCGACCACGAGCTGAACGAGCTGAAGGCGGAGAAGCTGCCCGGCATCGCCAGCCCGCTGCAGTTCGCCCCGGAAGAGCGCATCGCCAAGGAATTGGGCTGCGGCATCGGTTCCCTGGGCCCGGTGGGCCTGAAGATAGAGACCATCGTCGACCGCTCCGCCGCACACCTGGCGGACTTTATCTGCGGTGCCAACCGGGACGACTACCACTATGTAGGGGTCAACTGGGGCCGCGACGTGGAACTGGGTCGCGTCGAGGATCTGCGCAATGTGGTCGCCGGCGACCCCAGCCCGGACGGCAAGGGCACCTTGGAAATCAAGCGCGGTATCGAGGTGGGCCATATCTTCCAGCTCGGCGACAAGTACAGCCGCGCGATGAACGCGACGGTACTGGACGAGAACGGCAAGGAACAGGTCATGGCCATGGGCTGCTACGGTATCGGCGTATCCCGCATCGTCGCCGCCGCGATCGAGCAGAACCACGACGACGCCGGTATCATCTGGCCGGACGCGATAGCGCCCTTCCAGCTGGCGATAGTGCCGATCAATATGCACAAGAGCGACCTGGTGCGGGAGAAGTGCGAACACCTGTACGAGTCCCTGCGCGCCCAGGGCGTCGACGTGCTGCTGATGGACGAGCCCAAAGCGCGCCTCGGCGCCATGCTCGCCGACGTGGAGCTGATGGGCATACCCCACCGCATCGTCGTCGGCGACCGCGGCCTGGAGAAGGGCGTGGTGGAATACAAGGGCCGCCGCGACGCCGAGAGCCAGGAGTTTGCCGAGTCGCAGCTGGAGGAAGTGCTGCTGAAGATGATCCGCGGCTAGCTCCCCCCCCCGGGAACGCGGAGCTATTTCCCCAAGGGCGCTGAAGGCTCCGGCTCCGCAGCCCGGGTCCCGACCCGCGATCCGCAATTGCCGCTGCCCTTCCTCCCCGCCTTTCCGTAAAATCCGCTGTCATGATAAGAAAAATTCTGACCACACTGCTGCTCTGCCTGCTGTTTGTCGGCGCCCGGGCCCAGGAGCGGATTCCGGAGATAGATCCGGAGCTCAGGCTCGCGCTGAAGGAGGCTGTCACAGAGGCGGACAGTTTCGTCGACCGCTTCGACGCGGAGGTCTGGCTGATGGCCAAGTCCCAGCCGCTGGCCCGCTATATCAAGGATCCCAAGGAGCGCATGCGGGTGCTGAAGGCGGTGCACCGCGAAGCCACCCGCGCCGGCCTGCGCCCGGAAATCGTGCTCGCGGTGATCCAGATAGAGAGCGCCTTCGACCCCTACGCGGTGTCCCGGGTCGGCGCCCAGGGCATGATGCAGGTAATGCCCTTCTGGAAGAACGAAATCGGTCGCCCGGACGACAACCTGATCGATATGGACACCAACCTGCGCTACGGCTGCACCATCCTCAAGCACTACATTCGCAAGGCCAAGGGCAACCTGGCCAACGCGCTCGCCTACTACAACGGCAGCTACGGCCGCCACACCTACTCCAGCAAGGTGCTGGACGCCTGGGCGACGCGCTGGAGGTAAACGGTGGACAGCAGCTATGTATTTTTCACCGGTGCCGCCTGCGCACTGCTGCTGCTGGCGGCGGCCAAGCTGGCGATCAGCTACCGCCAGCAGGCCGCCGGCCGCTGGCTGATGCTGCTGCTGGCCGGCATCTTCTGCTATCTGCTGCACCCGCTGATCGCACCCGAGCGCGCCTGGGCGGAACTGCTGCTGGAGCTCCCCTCAGACCTGGTCCCGGCGGCCTTCTGGCTGTTCGCGTTTACCCTGTGCAGCGAGTGCGAGGAATTCCCCCGCTGGGGCTGGGCCCTGATCGCCCTGTCACTGCTCGTCGCCACTGCGGCCAATCTCGACCTCGACGGCCTGTCGCGGCTACACCAAGCCCTGTACATACTGGCGCAGCCGTTGAAGCTGGGCCTGCTCGCCGCCGGCCTGGTGGCCCTGCTGCAGCAGTTCCAGTCGGACCTGGTGGAGGCGCGCCGGCGCCTGCGGGCGGTGCTGCTGATCGCCGCCGGCGGCTATATGCTGATCGTCGTCTGTGCCGAGTTCCTCTTCTCCTACCTGCCGGTCCCGGCCGGCGTGCCCACACTGCACGCGATACTGACCAGCGCCTTGGCCCTGGCCGCCTGCCTGTGGCTGCTGGCCATCTCCCCGGGGGCGCTGGCCGAATCCCTGCCGCAAAAAGTGGAGGTGGAAGCCGAAACCGCGGCGCAGCCAGAAGAAAAAGCGCTGCAACCGCTGGACGAACAGCAGCGCCAGCTGCTGGAAAAGCTGCAGTCCCATATGCGCGGCGGCGGCTACCGCCACACGGGCCTGACCATTCGCGAGCTGGCGGAACAGCTGGGCGCCCGCGAACATGTGCTGCGCGCGCTGATCAACCGCCACCTGGGCTACCGCAACTTCAACGAGTACCTGAACCAGTTCCGCATCGACGAGGCGAGCAGGCGCCTGGCGGACCCGGAGCAGGCGCACCTGCCGGTGCTGACCATCGCCCTGGATATCGGCTACCGCTCCCTGAGCCCGTTCAACGCCGCCTTCAAGCGCCGCCACAACCAGACCCCGACCGAGTACCGGCGGGAGAAACTGCCCGCCTGAGTGGCGGTGTTTTCGGAATCCGTCAGCTGTTGTTCGCTTTCCGTAAGCAGTGACCTCGACTTTGCTCCAGACTGCAACCCACCCCCTGTAGGAGCCCATGGCCGCGATCTATCTCTCAGCCATCCGCAGAGCCAGATCGCGGCCACCGGCCGCTCCTACAGGAGTCTTAAAACAGAATAACAAGGTAAGACTATGGAATTTCTGTGGGACCTGGCCCGGGGCTGGGTCGAACATTTCGGGCACGACCTCTTCCGCTACCTGCTCGCGGCCACCACCGTCAGCCTTTCGGTCAGCTGGCTGTTTCGCCGCTGGATGAATCGTCGCCGCCTACAGCGTCGCCGCGCCGGCTGGAAGGACATACGCCGCGAAGTCAGCTTCTCGATACTCACGCTGGGGGTCTTCGCCACCATCGGCATAGTCACCGAAACCCTCAGGGGCTGGGGCCTGGTGCAGATCTACTGGCAGTGGGGCGACTACCCGCTGTGGTGGAACCTGGCCAGCCTGCCGCTGGTGATACTGCTGCACGACGCCTACTTCTACTGGACCCACCGCGCCATGCACCACCCGCTGCTGTTCAAGCACTTCCACCGCGTGCACCACCTGTCGCGCACCCCGACCCCTTGGGCGGCCTACAGTTTCTCCATCGGCGAGAGCTTCCTGATGGCGCTCTTCTCGCCGCTGATCCTGATGCTGCTGCCGCTGCATGTGATGATCTGGCTGTCGTTTATTTTCGTGATGATCTTCCGCAACGCGATGCTGCACGCCGGTTGCGAATTCCATCCGAGGAGCTGGGTGGACGGCCCGCTGGACTTTATGACCACCACCACGCACCACGACCTGCACCACCAGCGTTTTCAGGGCAATTACGGCTTCTATTTCACCTGGTGGGATCGCTGGATGGGCACCGAATTCGAGAACTACAAGCAGGTGTTCCGCCGGGCAGTCGACGGTGAATTCAGCGCGGAGGCTGAGGCGGCGCCGGTACGGGAGAGAACACCGGTAGCGACTTGAGAATTGCGGCTGATCGGCAGATATCCGCATGTGCTTGCGCGGCCCCCTGGGCCGCGTTTTTTTTGTGGCGGGAACCCGAGATTCAGTCCTGGAACAGCAGCTCCAGCGGGTAGCCGGTAAAAGGCTTGGTCTTCTCGATCACCAGATGGGAGGTCATGCGGGAGATGGCCGCGTCCTCGTTGGCCAGCAGCTGCTCGGACACGCGGTTGAAGTCCGCCGCGTCCGGGCAGACGAAACGCAGCATATAGTCGAACTCCCCCGACATCTTCACGCAGGAGACGATTTGCGGAATATCGTCGATGGCGCGGCGGAAGTTCTCGCTGGTGCGCGCATCCTGGCGTTTCAGCGCCACGTTGACGTAGAACTCGGCGTGGCGCACCTTGTCCAGGTTTACCTCGGCCTGGAACTCGCGAATATAGCGCTCGCTGGTCAACCGCTTCACCCGTGCCAGGCAGGCGCTCTCCGACAGTCCTATCTCTTCACTCAGTTTCAGGTTGCTGATGCGCGCATTGGTCTGCAGCGCCTGCAAAATACGCAAATTGTGCCGGTCGATTTTCACTGGGCTGTTCTTTTGATCTTGGAAAAGGGCAAGGATAGCGACATTCGCCGGGGGCTGGAACTGCAGATTCCGCCGCGGGGCACCCGCAGGAGCCTGCTTGCAGGCTCCTACAGCACAACCGCGGCGGATGCGCGATTGTCAGCCGGCCTGGCGGCTGCCGGCGGTGACGAAGCGCTCTATGCGGTCCAGCGCGCGGGAGAGTTCGGCCTCGTCCGCGGCCAGAGTCAGGCGCACATGGTTGACGGCGCTGGCGCCGAAGGGGGCACCGGGCAGCACCGAGACGCGCTCCGCGTCCAGCAGCGCCTCGGCGAAGGCCTGGCCGCAGTTACCGTCTTTCGCGTGCGTGACCTGCGACACGTCGACCATCACGAACATGCCCGCCTCGGGGGAGTAGCAGCTGAGGCCGGGAATCCTGTTGATACGCTCGACGATCAGATCGCGGCGCTTCTCGTAGGCGTCGCGCATCTGCTTGACGAAGTAGGTGTCGAATTCCAGCGCGAAGGCGGCGGCCTCCTGAATAAACTGCGGGCAGCCGAAGATGGTGGCGCCGGCGAATTCGATCAGCCGCTCCACCAGCGGCCCGCGGGCCACGGCCCAGCCGAGGCGCCAGCCGCTCATCGCGTGGGACTTGGACAGGCCGTCGATCACGACGATATTGTCCAGGTGCTCGGCGGCGGTGCGCAGCGAGGTGTGGCGGCGGGCGAAGGTGATCATCGAGTACATCTCGTCGCACACCAGCCACACGTTGCGCTCGCGGCAGTAGGCGGCCAGTTCGCGCAGCTGTTCCGGGGTGGCCATGGCGCCGGTGGGGTTTACGGGGGTGTTGATCATCACCACGCGGGTGTCCGGGCCTATCGCGGCCTTGATCGCGTCCACGTCGAAGGCGAAGTTGGTCTCCGCCGGGCAGGCGACTTTCTTGACGTTCAGGCGCAGCGCATCGCAGATGGGCACATAGCCGATATACATCGGCTCCGGGATCACGATTTCCTCGCCCGGGTTCAGCAGGCAGGCGAGCACCGCGTAGATGGCGTTGGTGCCGCCGGGAAAGACCACCACGTCATCGGGGCTGCAGGGATGCGGGGAGACCTTGCTCTCGATATCGGCGATCGCGCGGCGCAGCACCGGCTCGCCGGCGGCCGGGGAATAGTGGGTGCGGCCGACGCCCAGGCGCGCGCGGGCGAAATCGAGAATGGGTTCCGGCGTGTCGAAGTTGGGGTCGCCCACACACAGGAAGATCACGTCCTCGCCCTTGTCCGCCAGCTCGTGGGCGCGGTCGCTGACCGCCCAGACATCGGCGTCGGCACTGTCCAGGGCTTCACTCTGCAGGCTGAATCTGGGATTGAACATCGTCACTCACTATCCGGTTGTTATTCATATCTCTACGTTAACAACGGCGCGGGTAATCGATAGTGATTCGGGGGGGTGAATTTCGCATTCCCAAGGAATTTTTGCCGCCTTTGCCGCAGAAAATTCGGTGACATTTTTGTTTCAGCCTTGATGTGACCGATACGGCATTTTGATTCCCAGGCTGGTGCCATTTTAAAGCTTCCGGGCGGGACCTTCGCATAGGGATCCCCACTTCGAAACACTCAAGTCGAGTTCAGGGCTCCCCAAAAAAGGTCAGAAGCGGTAGTTGATATTCAGGCCGCCGACCGTATCCTCCGGACGCACCAGCAGGTTGCCGGACAGCTGCAGTTTGTCCGTCACATTGAGCCCCACCAGCGCGCCGACGCCGTTCTGGAAGAAGCCGGCGTTGCGGCTGTCGTAGGCTGCGAGGCGGGCGCTGTTGCCGGCGATGGACTTGATGCCGATACCCACCTTGGCGACGTCGTCGCCGCCGTTGTATTCCATCCACACTTCGCCGAACCAGCGCCAGTCCGCGCTCTCCGGCGCGTTGTAGAAGAAGCCTCCGCGCAGGCGGTAGTACTCGCGGTCCTGGTGGCGCACGGCGAGGCCGAGTGGATCCAGGGTCTCGCCGTTGTTGCCGATATAGGTCAGGTCGCGGTTGGTGGATTCGCGGAAGCTGTCCACATCCACCTGGGTCCACTCGGCGGCCACGAAGGGGCCCATCTGGCAGGGCAGCGCCGGCACGCTGTCGTAGCCGGCGCGGGCGAAGACGACGGTGGCGCTGCCGTCGGTATCTCCGCGTATCCACTTGGTGAAACTGTTGCCCAGCTGTATGCGGCGATCCACTTCGTAGTAGTCGATATCGCCGTAAGTGAGGCCGCCGTCGACGAAGAAGAAGGCGTTGTCCCAGCGGCCGAGGGCGGACAGGTTCCAGTTGCGGGCGGTCAAAGACAGGCCGCTCGGATCGTAATCGCTGCGGGCGTAGGAGAGCGCCAGCGCTCCCTCGAAATGGTCCGAGACGGCGAAGCTGATACCGATCAGCGCGTCCACACCGTGGTCCTCGCGGTTCGGTGCCGGGCCATGGCCGAGGTCCGTATAGCCCAGGGCACCGCCGAAAAACACCGTCGTGGTCGGATCGTGGAAGCGCTGCGCCACCAGGTGATGGTCGATATTCGTCTGGTGCAGGCGCATGTTCTGGTAGCCGAGGTCCGGCAGCATCGCAAAGCCCACCGGCGCGCTCAGCACCGAGTGGTAGTAGTCGCCCAGTATTTTTTGCGCGGCCAGGGTCGGGTGCACGCCGTCGTTGAAATAGAGCCGATTGGCGTTGGGCGCACTGCCGTTTTCCCCGTACACGGGATCCGGGTTGGCGCAGCCACCGGCCATAAAACAGGTCTTCGCCTGGTCGATATCGGCGAAGCCGAAGAGTCCCGGCTTGTCGAGCGCCAGGGTGCCGAAGCCCTCGGTATCCAGAATCAGCACGTTGCCGATAAAGTTCAGCTGCACCCGCAGTGCGTCGTTGAACAGTGCGGTGCCGATGTTGGCGGCGCTGACTGCCGCCGGCCCGATATCGTTCATCAACGGTGTATTGCCCACCCGCGGCGCGTTGGAGACCACTACATAGCGCGCGCCGGCTCTGCGCAGTTCGCGCGCGGCAGTGGCGAGGAAGGTCGCGGAGCGCTGCATTCTGTCCGGGGAAACGGTGCCGGCGAGGGTGGCGCCGATAATGTCGTTGCCGCCGCCGTTCAGGTAGTAGAGGGTGTCGCGGCCGATGCTGTTCTGCGGCAGATAGCCCTGGCCTGTACCGAAGGGCACGCCGGTCAGGGTGATGCTGTTGTTCGGATCGTCCACCAGCGCCTGCAACGCGACCGGATCGCCGAAGGCCGCAACCGCCTCCGCCACCTGTGCCGGCGGCAGATAGGGGCTCTCGCCGGCGGCAGGATCGCAGATACCGTCGGCGCCGCAGCGGGTGGAGTCCGGCAGTATCGTCGTCAGCGTGTTGTGGTCGGCGACGGTGGTATCCGGAAACAGTTGGAGGAAGCGCTGCGGCCCGACCAGATCCAGCAGCACATCGGCGGTGCGGTTGCCGCCCACGGCCCAGTTGCTGCCATTGGCCAGCACCGAAGCCGCCACCTGCTGGAACTGCTCTTCCGGCGTGCCCGGCGCCGGCGCGCAGGGAATGGCGCCGCCGAAGGCCGGCCCCAGCCCGAAGCAGGAGGGGCGCAGCGGATCCAGGCCGAAGTCCTGGGCCATAAAACTGACCGCCGGCTGTTTCGGCAGTATCCCGTCCGGGTCACTGCTGGTAAAAATGCCGGCGTTGCCACTGTCCGACAGGCTGTCGCCGAACACGACTATCTTGTTATACAGATTTGCGCCGCTGCTGTCGGCGAGCGCGGAGACGGCGGTGGCCGCGGCCACTGCGGCAAACACGGCTTTGACGGTAAATCCCATTGCGCACTCCCTTGCGGTGATGGTCGGATCGCGATGGGCCAAGTATAGACACGCCGCGCGGTGAAAATTGCCCGGGCGCAATAGCTTCGATAAGGCGAAGAAAGGAGAAGCCGGACCGGCTGTCTGCGCGTCGGTTTACTTCAACTGCGCGAATGCCTCTATCGCCCGCTTGCGACTCTGCGCCACATCGCAGATCGGCGGGGGATAGTCCGCCAGCGGCGGCGGGCAGTGAATGGCATCGCCCTGTAACCGGCGCAATTGCGGTACATGGGCGCGGATAAAATCCCCGTGCCTGTCGAATTTTTTCGACTGGCTGTAGGGGTTGAACACACGAAAATAGGGCGCCGCGTCGGTACCGGTGGAAGCGGCCCACTGCCAACCGCCGTTGTTGGCGGCCAGGTCCGCATCCACCAGGCGCTGCATAAAATAGCGCTCGCCCCAGCGCCAGTCGATCAGCAGATTCTTGCTCAGGAAGGAGGCCACCACCATGCGCAGGCGGTTGTGCATCCAGCCGCAGGTATTCAGCTGGCGCATGGCCGCGTCGACGATCGGCACACCGGTTTCACCATCGCACCAGCGCCGGAATTTTTCCTCGTCGTAGGACCAGGGCACCCGCTCGGTCTCCGGCTTGAACGGCTTGTGCATACACAGGTGCGGGAAGGCCACCAGCAGGTGGGTGTAAAACTCGCGCCAGATCAGCTCCCCCAGCCAACAACTGATGCCTTCGCTGCCGCCGCGCCAGCGGCCGTCGTTTTCGCCGAGCGCCATATGCGCGCACTGGCGGACCGAGATGGCGCCGCAGTTCAAATAGGGTGACAGACGCGAGGTGGCGTCTATGGCGGGGAAATCGCGCTCGTCCGCGTAGCCGTCGATATCCTCGCGGAATGCCCGCAGGCGCCGCAGGGCCCCACTCTCTCCCGGCTGCCAGCCGAGCACCGCGCCACGCTCGTCCGCCAGCGCCGCGTAGCCCGGCAGGCGCTCCGGCAGCGCCTGCACCAGCCGCGGCCCGCCCGGCACACTTAGCCACCGGGGCCAGGGCGCGCGCGGGTCCATGCGGCGCGGCGGCGGCAGCGGTGCGAAATCGCCGTCGCACCGCTCGATAAAGGCGCGCTTGAACGGCGTGAACACCCTGTAGGGCCGGCCGTCTGCGGTCTTTACCGCCCCCGGCGGCAGCAGAGTGCGATCGCTGCAGAATTCGATCGGTACGCCGACCTCCTTCAGCGCCTCGCGCGCGGCGCTATCGCGGCGGCGCTCGTTCAGGGGGTACTCGGCGTTGGCGAAGACGGCCTCGACCTTCAGCTTCCGCACCACCTGCGCCAGCGCGCGCGGCACCTGATCGAAAGTCTGCAGCTCGAGAAAATACAGCGGGATATTGCGCTCCGCCAGCTGCTGTTGCAGTTCGCGCAGGCAGGCGAGGCGAAACGCGACCACCGGTTCGCCCTCGTCGTGGCTGCGCCAGGTCTGCGGACAGGCGATAAAGAGCGCAGCCAGTTCGCCGCAGCCCTGCGCACTCCGGTACAGGGCCGTGTTGTCGCGCAGGCGCAGATCGCTGCGCAACCACACCAGGCCGCGCCGGAAGGCGAATTCACGCTTCATTGCAGCTGCTCCCGCAACTGTTGTAGCGCCGCAGCGCTGTCCGCGGGCAGCAGGGTGACATTTTCCCGCCGGGCAAATTTCTGCAAGTCGCGACGCTGCAAGGCGACAAAATCCCCCGCGAACCACAGCGGCAGGCGCAGGCTGCGCAGCCCCCGCTCCATGCCGCTGCCGAAAACCGCCATCGGCAACGCATTGTGGCTGTAACAGACCACACCCCGCGCCTGCAGTTTTTCCGCCGCGTAGGCCAGCTCACCCGGTTCCACCTGAGGGCCCAGATGCACCGCGTCGAAGCCGGCGGCAATCAGCGCGGCGGTAAACAACTGCGCAAACGCCTGCTGCTCGGCGCCGGGATAGCTCGCCAGCAGCAACCGCTCCCCGCCGTCGCGGCGCAAACTCTTGCGGCCGGCGTGTACGGAGACCGCCAGCTGTTCCGCCAGCAGCTGCCAGAACAGGGACTGCGCTACACCGCTGCCGAAGCGGCTGCGGCGGCTGAAAAGCCGGTGCAGCGGCGCCAGCCAGCGATCCAGCAGCAACGGCAGCGGATAGCCCGCCAGCAGCTGCCGCAGCTGGCGCTGCAGCCCGGCGCCGTCCAGCGCTTCCACCAGCGCGGCGCTCTCGTCCACCAACCGCTCCCAGCTGTCCCCCGCCTCGGGCTTTTCCCCGCGCTCGTCCAGCAGCGGGCGCACCCGGCCTATCGCGACGCCGCGCGCGAGCCAGGTGAGAATCTCCTCGACGCGCCGCAGATCCTTCTCGCTGTACAGGCGGTGGCCTTTACCGCTGCGCACCGGCACCAGCAGGCCGTAGCGGCGCTCCCAGGCGCGCAGTGTCACCGGGTTCACGCCGGTGCGCCTGGCCACCTCGCGAATCGGCAACAGCGCTTGCGGTCTATCCACGACGCCGCCCCTCAGCGGAAATCGCACAGGCCCAGCTCCGCCGGCTCCGCGGCGAGCATGACCTGACTGTGAATAAAGTGATGCGGGCTGCGCGGCAGATAGTGCCGCAGCATGGTCAGCACCGCGGACAGCGGTTTCAGGCCCCGGCGGTACTCCTCGATCAGCCGGGTCAGTTCCGCCTTTTCCTCCCGGTTGAGGTATTTCTTCAGGTGGCCCTGGCTGTGCATCAGCGCGTTGGTCCTGTCCTTGCGGCTCGCCGGGTGGGAAAGTATCTCCATAATGCGGCCGCGCACCCCATGGGCCAGCTGCCGCGGTTCGATGTCCGAGGCGCCGGACAGCCAGCGGCCCAGTTCGCGGGTCAACGGCTGCTGGTGGGCCAGCAACAGATATTTGTAGGCGCTGTAGAATTCGATCACCCTGGCCGGCTGCGGATCGGGCTCCACATAACGGTGCCAGGCATCATAGGCGAAGACGCGGGTCAGGAAGTGCTCGCGGATATCGCTGGCATTCAAACGCCCCGCCTCTTCCAGTGGCAGATGCGGAAACAGCTGGTGCAGGCGCGCGGCGAACAGACCCGCGCCGTGCCCGACCGGCGCCGAGCCGTCGGCCTTGTAGTGGGGCGTGCTGCGCAGCCCGCAACTGGGGGACTTCTGCATCAGGATAAAGCCGCGCAACTGCGCTATCTCGGGGGCCAGCTGCTGTGCATAGTCTTCCAGGGCCTCGCTCACATCGACGCTTGGGTCGTCCCTGCCCACCGCGCGCAGCCGGTCACTGACGATCAGGTGAATCGGCGGTCGCGGCACCCCCAGGCCGATGGCGACTTCCGGGCAGTAGGGCCGGTATTCGAAACAGTGGCTCAGCAGCTGGGTACACACTTTGCTGTGCTTGTGACCGCCGTTGTAGCGCACCGGTTCTCCGAGCGCACACTGGCTGATCCCGACGGGTATCTTTTGCGTCAGCAGCTCGATCTTCATCGCAGTTGTACACATGTTAAATCTGTACAACTTTTATAGTGCGGCGGTAAAACTTGTACAACACAATTTTTTGTACAAGCTTTATCGCGAACGCGAAAAAACACCTAACCAATTGATTTTAATCGAAAAATTTCGGAGAAGTGGCTCAATTCGGCGATTGCACCGAACCCAGGTGGCCGGTAGGATTCCAGGCTCGATCACGAAGACTGGCAAAGGCCTTCCGCAGGCCAGGGAAATCATGCTCAAACGACTCTTCGCATCCCGCAGGCACCCCTATGTGCCGTCCCTGAACCGGCCCGATCAGGTAACGGTAGATCTCTCCGGCAGTGTGCTGACCCTATCGATGCCGCCGCACTCCAACTACGACGGCTTCCCCGGCAAGGAGCCGCCGGCACGGGTGAATATCTATGATCCGGAGCCGTACATCGATGACAGCCCCCTGCCGGAGTGGCGGCGCGAGGGGATGGCGTGGCTCAACCTCTTAAAGCGCAACTGGGAATTTTACGGTCCGCCGTGGCGCGCCCGCCCCTATGGAACCATTTATTTCGGCGTTAGTATCTGCCGCTACGACGCGCTGCCGGACGGTATGAGCTGTTTCAATCCAGCCCACTTCGAACAGATGGCCCTGCGCGACCTCTGGTTCAGTGGCCCCGCCCAGCCACAAATAGGAAGATTCCGCGCCCCGATCAACTGGCACAGCTACCGAAAATCCGGCACAACCTGGCTCTATTTCGAAAGCCACCGCGACTATTCCCACAATGCGGAGCCGCCGCCCGAATTTATGCATACCTATCGCGGCAGTTGTCTACGGGCACCACTGGACGACCGTTATTACCTGAATATGGGCTTCGATTACATCGGTTACGCACCCGTCGACTACTGCCTGGCAAATATGAACGCACTGCGTGATTCGGTACTGGATTCAGTGCATCTTGAGTTTGGGCCTGCAGCGAAAAAGAGTCTCGCCGAGGCGAAACGCAAATGGCCCGATGCCCGCGCCAGTGAACACCGCGATCCGGAGCCCTGGATTTACCCCGAATGGCGCGATGGCGACGGGGATAAGGGCGAGGACAGCATAGTGATTGTAAAGCCCGGCAGCCCGCCGCCGGCGCTTACCCCCTAAGACCTATCCGCCAAAACTTAATCCCAAATAACAAGGAGCTGTTATGCAAGGCGAAAACAAAACCTGGAAACTGATCAGCGGCGGTGCCAACCGGATTGGCCGCAATGTCTATGTGCTGCACACCCAGTACGACGCCTGGCAAACCATCAAGCGCGAGCACAGTGGCAACTACTACCTGACCAGCGTGCTTAGGGCCGTCCACTCACTGAACAGTGCGGCGGTGGGCCGCCGCTTCCAGACCGAGAAGATGATCTTCGACGGCGCGGCCATCCACTACCAGCTGGACAGCGACGGCGATGTGCTGATCCACGGCCTGGAAGTCAACAGCGACTACAAATCCCTGGGCGGCCGGCAGGCGACTGGTCTCTATAAAGTTGAATTCTTGCGCAGCCAAGACGGTGGTCTGAGATGGACCACGAGGGAAGATGCACAAACCAAGTTGGAACTCTCCCACCGCTGGAATAACGCCCACTACGCCGCCGTCAGCGGCAAGTTCGACAGCAAGGAAGATGCAGGAAAATTACTGATAGAGCATATCCGCCAAGCCTACAGGGCCGCCCTCAAAGAACAGGATATCAATCGGGCCGACAACCACTACTCCCTCTACTGGCAAAACGGCGGCCACAAGAGCGACCGCCAGCGGGATCACCTGGTCTCTCTGATCCAGCAGGCCATGGCCGCCGGTGCGCCGGTGAATTGGCTGGTACACGGCGAGGGCGCCGGCACCTTTGTGCGCGCCATGCAGGCACTGCAGACCCGGCTCGCGCCGGCCCCGGTGGCGCACAAGCGCGAGCGG